>JAOZTL010000017.1:0-8241 GCA_029942205.1 Bacteroidales bacterium
AATACCAAACTGCCTCATATAACCTTTAGGACGCCCTGTAATTTTACAACGATTATGCAAACGTACAGGAGACGAATTTTTTGGTAATTTTTGTAATCCTACAAAATCGCCTTCATCTTTTAATTTTTGACGCTTAGCTGCATATTTTGCTACTAATTTTTGTCGCTTTACTTCGCGAGCCTTTACCGATTCTTTAGCCATAATTATTTTTTATTTTTATTTTTAAATGGCAATCCAAATTCACGCAACAAAGCAAAACCTTCTTCGTCAGTATCTGCTGTTGTCACAAAAGTTATATTAAGCCCCATTATTTTACTTACTTTATCTATATCAATTTCAGGAAAAATAATTTGTTCTTGTATTCCTAAAGAATAATTTCCTTTTCCATCAAATTTTGCAGAAATTCCATTAAAATCTCGAATTCTTGGCATAGAAACAGCTATTAGTCTCTCTAAAAATTCATACATTCGATCTTTACGTAGCGTAACTTTTACGCCAATAGGCATTTTCTTTCTCAATTTAAAATTAGAAATATCCTTCTTTGAAAGAGTTTTCACTGGCTTTTGTCCTGTTATAGATGCCATTTCACTCACAGCTATATCTAATAGCTTTTTATCTGCAATAGCCTCCCCTATTCCTTGATTAAGAACAATTTTCTCTAATCGAGGAACTTGCATTACACTTTTATAATTAAACTCTTTGTATAATACAGGAATGATATCCTTCTGATATTTGCCTTTAAGAGTAGGTTTATAATCCATTACTTAATTTCCTCCCCTGATTTTTTTGAATACCTTACTAATTTATTATCACTATTCAACCTACGTCCAATACGAGTAGGTACTCCTTTTGAAGGATCAACTAACTGTAAATTAGAAATATGTATTGAAGCCTCTTTTTTAATTATACCGCCTTGTGGATTTTCTGCATTAGGCTTAGTATGTTTTGATATAAGATTAACTCCTTCAACAATAGCTCTGTTTTTTGCAATTAAAACTTCAAGAACTTTTCCTTTTTGTCCTTTGTTATCACCTGCATTAACAAATACAGTATCTCCTTTTTTAATATGTAATTTCTTACGCATATCCGTTTTTTTATAAATTTATAAAACCTCAGGAGCTAGAGATACTATTTTCATGTGAGATACACGTAACTCTCTAGCAACAGGGCCAAAAATACGAGTTCCTCTCATTTCTCCAGTAGCATTAAGCAATACAACCGCATTGTCGTCAAAACGAATATAAGAACCATCTTGGCGTCTAACTTCTTTTCTTGTACGTACTACCACTGCTTTTGCTACAGTACCTTTTTTTACTTCTCCTGATGGAATAGCACTTTTTACAGTAACCACAATCTTATCACCTATAGAAGCATATCTACGCCCTGTGCCTCCTAAAACACGGATGCATAATACCTCTTTAGCTCCACTATTGTCTGCTACACTTAATCTTGTCTCTTGTTGTATCATGACTATTTAGCTCTTTCTACAATTTCTACTAATCTCCAGCTTTTTCTTTTACTCAAATGACGAGTTTCCATTATTCTCACGGTATCTCCTATATTGCAAGAATTTTTCTCATCATGAGCCATAAATTTAGTAGTTCTAGTAATAAATTTACCATAAATTGGATGTTTCATTTTTCTTTGAACAGTAATAACAATAGATTTTTCCATTTTATTACTTACTACTACCCCCGTACGCTCTTTTCGTAAATTCCGTTTTTCCATTACTTGTCTCTATTTTCTATTAAAACTCGCTGATGCAATTCTGTTTTAAGTCTTGCTATCAATCTTCTCGTCTCCCGAATCGTAAGTGGATTTTCTAAAGGAGATACGGTATGGTTTAATTTTAAACGCACCAAGGCTGCATTTTCTGCAATGATTTTTTCATCTAACTCCTTAGCTGTCAATTCTTTTATTTCAGAAGCTTTCATTATTCAGATTTTGAAGTTTCAACATAATCACGCCTTACTATAAATTTAGTAGTTATTGGCAATTTTTGAGCAGCTAAGCGTAATGCCTCTTTTGCTATATCTAAAGGAACCCCCTCTGCCTCAAATAATATTCTTCCAGGCGATACTCTAGCGACAAAAAGTTCAGGAGCACCTTTACCTTTTCCCATACGCACCTCTGCTGGTTTTTTAGTTAGAGGTTTATCTGGAAAAATACGAATCCAGATCTGTCCTTCACGCTTCATGTAACGAGTTACGGCCTGACGTGCAGCCTCTATTTGACGACCTGTGATCCAAGTTGTCTCTAATGCTTTTATTCCAAAAGTTCCAAATGCCAATTCATGTCCTCTTTGAGAATTTCCTTTCATTCTTCCTTTTTGCTGCTTTCTATATTTTGTTTTCTTTGGTTGTAACATTACCTACATTTTTATAAGGTCTATCGTCTACGTTTCTTATATCCTTTTTGTTTTTGTGCTTTCATCCCAAAATTAGGAGATAAATCACGTTTACCATATACTTCTCCTTTGCAGATCCAAACTTTAATCCCTACTAATCCGACTTTCGTTTGTGCTTCTGCAATAGTATAATCAATATCTGCTCTGAATGTATGCAATGGAATACGTCCATCTTTATACATTTCACTTCTTGCCATCTCTGCTCCATTTAAACGTCCCGAAATCAAAACTTTAATTCCCTCTGCTCCCATTCTCATTGTCGAAGCAATAGACGTTTTTATAGCTCTTCTATAAGCAATTTTTCCTTCTATCTGACGTGCAATATTATTTGCAACAATAACAGCATCTAGTTCTGGTCGTTTTATTTCAAAAATATTGATCTGAACTTCTTTCTTCGTTATTTTCTTAAGCTCTTCTTTCAGCTTATCAACCTCTTGACCACCTTTTCCTATGATAATCCCAGGACGCGCAGTATTTACGGTTACAGTAATTAACTTTAATGTTCTCTCAATAATTATTTTAGAAATACTAGCCTTAGCTAAGCGAACTGTCAAATAGCGACGAATCTTATCATCTTCAACTATCTTGTCTGCATAATTATCTCCTCCGTACCAATTAGAGTCCCAGCCTCTAATAATACCAAGTCTATTGCTTATTGGATTTGTTTTCTGTCCCATCTACTCAACCGTTTGTTTACTGTCTAAAATTAAAGTTACATGATTCGATCTTTTCTTGATCCGATGAGCCCTACCTTGAGGAGCTGGACGCAATCTTTTCAAAATTCGAGCAGAATCAACATATACTTCTTTCACAAAAAGAGTAGTGTCTTCAATTCTGACTCCTTCATTTTTGTTCTGCCAATTTGCAATAGCAGACAATAATAATTTTTCTAAACGTCCCGACGCCTCTTTAGGGCTAAATCTCAAATAATCAAGAGCTTTATTTACTTCTGCTCCTCTAATCATATCTGCTACTAAACGCATTTTCCGTGGGGAAGTAGGACAGTTTTGTAATTTCGCAAAATATTGCGTCTTTTTAGCCTCTTTTGCTGCCTCGGCTCTTTTATTTTTTTTAGATCCCATATCTCCTGATATTATTATTTTTTCTTATTACCAGCATGTCCTCTAAAAGTTCTAGTAGGAGCAAACTCACCCAATTTATGACCTACCATATTTTCAGTAATGTAAACTGGTATGAATTTATTTCCATTATGTACCGCTATTGTATGGCCTACAAAATCTGGTGAAATCATAGAACGACGTGCCCATGTTTTTATTACCGATTTTTTACCAGACTCAGCCATTGCTAGGATTTTTTTATCTAACTTAAAATCAATAAATGGCCCTTTTTTCAAAGATCTACTCATAACTTATTATTTTTTCCTTCTTTCAACAATGTACTTGTTAGACTGTTTCTTTTTTGCTCTAGTTTTGAATCCTTTCGCTAAAACTCCAGTTCTTGATTTTGGATGACCACCTGATGATTTTCCTTCACCACCACCCATTGGGTGATCGACTGGGTTCATTGCAACACCTCTTACACGAGGGCGACGTCCCAACCAGCGAGTTCTTCCCGCTTTTCCTGATCTTTCTAATGCATGATCTGAATTAGAAACAGAACCAATAGTTGCTTTACAAGAAACCAAAATCATTCGAGACTCTCCTGAAGGTAATTTTACAATTGCATATTTTCCATCTCTAGAAGTAAGCTGAGCATAAGATCCTGCACTACGTGCTAAAACAGCTCCTTGCCCTGGCTTCAATTCAAGATTATGAACGATTGTACCTAAAGGTATATCAGATAAATACAAAGTATTTCCGATTTCAGGAGCAATATCTTTACCTGAAGCAACTTCCTGACCTACTTTAAGACCATTTGGTGCTATAATGTAACGTTTTTCTCCATCTTTATATGCAAGTAATGCTATACGAGCGGTTCTATTTGGGTCATACTCTATTGTCTTTACAGTAGCTGATATTCCCTCTTTGTCTCTTTGAAAATCGATAATTCGGTAACGACGTTTATGTCCACCACCTAAGTAGCGCATTGTCATCTTACCAGTATTATTTCGTCCTCCAGACTTTTTTATAGGCTGCAATAGACTTTTTTCTGGAACACTAGTAGTTATATCATCAAAAGTTCCTGCTATTTTTCCTCTTTGTCCTGGTGTTACAGGTTTAAATTTTCGTACTGCCATTTTTTCTAAATATTGCTATAAAAATCAATAGTATCTCCTTCGACTAAAGTTACAATAGCCTTTTTGAAAGAATTTTCTTTACCTGTAACTACACCACTCTTAGTATAGCGAGTTTTTTGTTTCCCTCCATAACGCATTGTATTGACAGAATCAACAGTTACTCCATAAAGATCTTCTACTGCTTTTCGAATTTGTATTTTATTAGCTCTATTATCAACGATAAACCCGAATCGATTCAATTTTTCGCCCTGAACCGTCATTTTTTCTGTTATTATCGGCTTAATTATAATATCCATTTTAATATAATTTTTCGAGAACGTTAATTGAACTTTCAACAAACACTATAGACTTTGCATGAAGCAATTCATAAGTACTTAATTCAGAAACAGTTACAACTTTTGTTCTTTGTAAATTTCGTGATGACAAATATACGTTTTTATTTTGACCTGATAAAACGAAAAGAGAATTTTTATCATCAATTTTTAAATTATTTTTTAATGAGATAAATTCTTTTGTTTTTGGTAATTCAAAATTAAAATCTTCCACAATAATTAGCTCATTATTTTTTGCTTTATAAGATAAAGCAGATCTACGTGCTAATTTTTTTAATTTCTTATTTAATTTGAAGAAATAATCTCTTGGTCGTGGTCCAAATGCACGCCCTCCACCTCTAAACAAAGGAGATTTGATGCTACCTGCTCTCGCAGTTCCTGTTCCTTTTTGTTTTTTAATTTTCCGAGTACTACCTGAAACATCACTTCTTTCTTTAGACTTATGTGTTCCCTGACGCTTATTTGCCATATATTGTTTTACATCAAGATATATCGCATGGTCATTAGGCTCTATACCAAAAATAGAATCAGATAATTCGATCTTCCGTCCAGAGTCCTCTCCTGTTGTCTTATATACTGTATATTCCATTAATTCTCAATAATTAAATATGAACCTTTTGCACCAGGGACTGAACCTTTTACTAATAAAAGATTTTTTTCTGGCAATACTTTCAGAATTTTCAAATTTTGCATTGTTATGCGTTTCCCTCCTGTGCGTCCAGCCATTCTCATGCCTTTAAATACGCGAGCAGGATAAGAAGCTGCACCGATAGAACCAGGAGCTCTATTGCGGTTATGCTGACCGTGAGTTTGGTCTCCTACTCCAGCGAATCCATGACGCTTTACTACACCTTGAAAACCTTTTCCTTTTGAGGTTCCTGCAATATCAACCCAATTTCCTTCTTTAAAAATACTTACATTAACTTCATCTCCTAAGTTCAATTCCTGCTCGAATCTATCAAATTCTACTAGCTTATACTTAGGTGATGTGTTTGCCTTTTTAAAGTGTCCTTGCATGGGTGCTGTTGTATGCTTATCTTTTTTGTTGCCATACGCAAGTTGGACTGCTTCATAACCATCCTTCTCGTTGTTCTTAATTTGCGTAACAACACAAGGACCGGCTTCTATAACAGTGCATGGAATATTTACTCCCTCGGCACTGAAAACGGATGTCATTCCGATTTTTTTTCCTATCAATCCAGGCATCTTTTTTACTTTTTTATTTTCAAACTTTTATTTCTACTTCAACACCACTTGGTAACTCTAACTTCATTAGAGCATCAATTGTTTTTGGTGTAGAGCTATATATATCAATCAATCTCTTAAACGAAGATAATTGAAATTGCTCTCTTGATTTTTTGTTTACGAATGTTGATCGTAAAACTGTAAACACCCGCCTATGAGTAGGCAAAGGAATAGGACCACTTACTACAGCTCCGGTAGCTTTTACCGTTTTTACTATTTTTTCAGCAGAATTATCTACCAAATTATGGTCATACGATTTTAATTTAATGCGAATCTTTTGGCTCATACAGCTATATATATTAATCTATTCAGACTTACCTTTTATATTTTCAATAACAGTTTTTGCTATTCCTTGAGGAACTTCTTGATAATGAGAAAATATCATTGATGAAGTTGCTCTTCCCGAAGAAAGTGTTCTAAGTACAGTTACATACCCAAATTTTTCGGCTAAAGGAACTTTTGATTTTATAATTTTCACGCCCAATTTATCATCCATACCCTCGATAACTCCTCTTCTTCTGTTTAAATCAGAAATAATATCTCCCATATATTCTTCAGGAGTAATTATTTCAGCAGCCATTATTGGCTCTAAAAGAATAGGCTTTGCTTTTGGTGCGGCAGCTTTGAATGCCTGTCTTCCTGCTATTTCAAAAGATAATTGGTCGGAATCAACTGCATGAAAAGATCCATCAAAAAGAACTACTTTCAAACTATCTAATTGATAACCTGCTAGTGGACCATTTTTCATTGCATTCTTAAAGCCTTTTTCTACTGAAGGGATAAACTCTTTAGGGATATTTCCACCTTTTACCTCATCAACAAACTGTAAACCTACAACTCCCTCATCCGCAGGCATAATCCGAATTTGAATATCGGCAAATTTTCCACGTCCACCTGATTGCTTTTTAAAGACTTCACGATGAACTATCTCTGACGTAATGGCTTCCTTATAAGTTACCTGAGGCTGTCCTTGATTACACTCTACGTTAAATTCTCGTTTCAAACGGTCAATTAAAATCTCTAAGTGTAATTCGCCCATACCACTAATTACTGTTTGACCTGTTTCGTCGTCAGTAGCGATACGGAATGTTGGATCTTCTTCTGCTAATTTATAAAGAGCAGTTCCTAATTTATCTAAATCTTTTTGTGTTTTTGGTTCTATTGCAATACCTATTACTGGATCAGGGAAAGTCATTGATTCCAATACTATTGGATATTTTTCTATAGATAATGTATCACCAGTTCTAATGTCTTTAAATCCTACTGCTGCACAAATATCTCCTGCCAAAATTTCATCTTTTGGAATTTGTTTGTTTGCATGCATTTGATACAGACGAGAAATGCGTTCTTTTTTTCCTGTTCTTGCATTAAAAACATAAGATCCTGCTTTTAATACTCCAGAATAAACACGCATAAATGCCAAACGACCAACATAAGGATCTGTTGCAATCTTAAATGCAAGTGCAGATAATGGTTCTTCTGACGATGGTTTGCGTATAATCACTTCTGTACCATCTAACGATTGTCCTTTAATATCTCCAATATCCAATGGACTAGGCAATAACTCAGTTACTGTATCTAATAAACGCTGTACTCCTTTGTTTTTAAAAGCTGCTCCACACATTACTGGAATAATTTTTCCACTAATAACTGCTTTTCGGGTAACAGCCATGAACTCTTCTACAGAAATAGAATCTCTATCTTCAAAGAATCGCTCAAGAAGTTCGTCATCTGATTCAGCAACAGCTTCGATTAACTTCTCTCTCCACTCTTCTGTTACCTCTAATAACTCTTTAGGAATAGGTGAAAATTGATATTTTGTTCCCAATTTTTCGTCTTCAACCCAAGTAATTGCTTTTCTTTCGATAAGATCAATTACTCCTTCGAATTCGGCTTCTGCTCCGATAGGAATTTGAAGAGGTACAGGATTTGCTTTTAATTTTTCTTCGATTTGCTTAACAACTCCAAAAAAATCGGCTCCTGTGCGATCCATTTTATTAACGAATGCCATTCTTGGAACACCATATTTTTCTGCTTGTCTCCATACTGTTTCAGATTGA
>JAOZTL010000017.1:8251-14983 GCA_029942205.1 Bacteroidales bacterium
TGAGGCTCTACGCCACCTACTGCACAAAATACTGCGACAGCACCATCTAAAACACGCAATGAACGTTCTACTTCAACAGTAAAATCGACGTGCCCTGGAGTATCAATTATATTTATTTTATACTCGGTATCTTTGTAGTTCCAATAAGTAGTGGTAGCGGCTGAGGTTATTGTAATTCCTCTCTCTTGCTCTTGCTCCATCCAATCCATAGTAGCGGCTCCATCATGAACCTCTCCTATCTTATAAGTGATACCTGTATAATATAATATACGCTCTGTTAGTGTCGTTTTCCCTGCATCAATGTGAGCCATGATGCCAATGTTGCGGGTATTTTTTAGCTTACTTTCCATTTCAATTTATTCTCTATTCTTTTTTTTTTAAAATCTAAAGTGAGCAAATGCTTTATTGGCTTCTGCCATTCTATGGGTGTCTTCTTTTTTCTTGTATGCTCCACCTTCACCGTTATAAGCAGCTACGATTTCTGCACTAAGTTTTTCTGCCATCGAACGTCCGCTTCTTCTACGTGCAAAAAGGATTAAGTTACGAATACTTATTGCTGTTTTTCGTTCGGGACGTACTTCCATTGGTACTTGAAATGTTGCTCCTCCTACTCGTCTACTTTTGACTTCGACTCCTGGAGTTACATTTTCTAATGCTTTTTTCCAAATATCGAGAGGCTCTTTTTCTAGCTTTTCTGTTTTTGCTTTCACCATGTCAAGAGCATCGTAGAAAATTTTGAAAGCTGTCGTTTTTTTCCCATCGATCATTAGATCATTAACGAAACGAGTTACTAGTACATCGTTAAATTTAGGATCAGGTAATAATATCCTTTTTTTAGGTTTCGTCTTTCTCATTTTTTCTTAGCTAACTATTATTTTTTTACTTTTGGTCGTTTTGTTCCATATTTTGAACGTCTTTGTGTACGTCCTTCTACTCCTGAAGCATCTAATGCACCACGAACTAAGTGGTATCTTACTCCTGGTAAATCTTTTACTCTTCCGCCTCGTATAAGTACGATCGAGTGTTCTTGCAAGTTATGTCCTTCTCCTGGAATATAAGCATTTACTTCTTTTCCGTTGGTTAAACGTACTCTTGCCACTTTACGCATGGCTGAGTTCGGCTTTTTAGGTGTAGTAGTGTAAACACGAACACATACTCCACGTCTTTGTGGACATGAATCAAGCGCAGGGGCTTTACTTTTCTCTTTTTTAGAAAGCCTTCCTTTTCTTACTAATTGCTGAATTGTAGGCATATATAATCTTTATTATATTGAATTTACTTAACAAAATCGGTGTGCAAAGGTATAAATATTTTTATTAAAACAATAACTTTTTTCAGAAATTACTGATTCTTTTTGTTTTAATATTTTTTTAACCCTATTTTCCCCTCCGTTGTTTTCTAACGGCGTGCAAAAGTAACTTTTTTTTTCATAAAAAAGAATTCTTTGCCTTTTTATTTCATTAATTAGGCACTTTTATTTATTCACAAAAAAAAGTTTTTCTTATATTCTATATAATTATCATAATATGAACTAAAAATCAGCTCTTTAGAAAATTAATTGATTAAAGCATAGCAGGTATTCACAAAATATTTTTTCGATTCTCCATTCACGAGTGCTAAGCAACATGAAATGACTAGAAAAGCTTTTTTTCGTCATTCACCGATTTATAATTGTCATTCACCGATTTGTTATTGTTAAAAGAGGGTGTATAGCCTATTTTTGTTCTCAAATTATCATCAATAAAACATAAAAACATGACACACAACAACAAAACAGACAAACTAGGCACAGGCATTCTTCTTCTTGTTTTTGGGCTTTTATTTTTAGGTATAAACACCAACGTTTTGCCATGGCGAATCCGTGACCTATTTTTTCATGGGCAGTATTTACTTATATTTGTAGGATTGGTACTTTTATTTACTAAAGAACGAAAATTTGGCGGTATTCTGCTACTAACTATCGGTGTAGGCATGTTGCTGGCTCGCTCCTTTCATTTACCTGTTCCTTTCTTTCGTATTTTGATTCCTTTGGGACTCATTATTGGTGGTATTTCGCTGGTATTCCGTAAAAAGAACACGGTACAACGAATCAGTAAAAAACAACGTGAAGAGGAAGAATTATTTCCTAAAGAAATTTATGGCGAAGATTTTCACAAAATGTCTAATTTCAATAAGAACGACGATTAAAGTCTTCGTCCTTTTTAATGTTATTTACACATTTATACTAAAATGCTGCAATAATTATGAATGAGCAAATATCCAATTAATTTTCTCCAGCCTCTTACCTTACTTATTTAGAATCGAAAGATTAGAATAGTAAAAGAATGAGAACGATATTCTTTTAAAGAAAACAATAAAAATAATCAATTAAAATATAGACTGTTATGCATAAATATCCATCACCACAGAATAACGATAAACGAACCATACTGGGGATTATCCTTGTGGGTTTAGGTATTATCTTTTTACTCAAAAACCTAGGGATATTCCCTTCGTCTCTTACTTATTACTTATTCAATTGGCAAACATTTCTGATTACACTTGGTGTCATTTTTCTTTTCAATAGAAGAAATAAAAACACAGCTATCGTGCTTATTGTTATTGGTACATTCTTTTTGATGCCTCGTATTTTTCTGTTTCCTATATCTTATCGACAAATTTTCTGGCCACTAGTGCTTATTGCTATTGGGGTTGTCTTTATATTTCGACATTTATATAACAAAAAGAGCGATGATGACTACTTATTTGATGATACAGATTTGGAAAGTTCGGATAAAATCGATGAAGCAGCTATTTTTTCGGGTTCAAAAAGACGAATTCGGAGCAAAAATTTTGCTGGTGGAAAAATTACTTCTATCTTCGGAGGCGTGGAAGTTGACTTAAGCCATTCAGATTTGGAATATGGCATGCACTTGCTGGATGTTCTTACGGTTTTTGGTGGTACAAAAATAATCGTTCCTGCCGACTGGCATGTTCGTTTGGACATGGTTTCTATTTTTGGTGGATTCTCAGACAAGCGACATTTTAAACCCAATGGAGTCGATATTTCCGAAAAAACATTAGTCATCAAAGGTATTGCTTTATTTGGTGGCGGAGAGCTATTTAGCGCACGTCCGACAAATTTTTGATCACATCAAGAATAAAAAAATAAGCACCGATGAACCATCCATTTGTTCGCAAATTACAAAATAGTGCCTACTACGGCTTGCTATGGATTAGCATTATTGTAGCACATGCGTTTGTGTTGCAGCAAGTGTATGATTTTTCGGTGTCCGATTCGTTATTCGATAGCTTGGCTGCCAATCTTAGTTTTGCGATATTAGGTTTTAGCATTTGGTTTCCAGTGCGCTACATCCCGATTGCCGACAATTCGCTACCTAAGCTTATCACAGGTCATGTTTTGGCGGCCGTTTCAATTCTTTTTGTCTGGTTTATTATCAATCGGTTGCTATTGAACAGCTATTTCGATCAGGATTCGGATTACCTTCTTTTTATTAAAAACACACAATTGTATCGGATTATTCTTGCTGCGCTGTATTATGCGATTCTTTTATTGATCTATATTTTGATTCAATATTATGATAATTTGCAAGAAAAACTGCTGCATGAAACCGAACTAAAAGCATCGATCAAAGAAGCAGAACTGAATTATTTAAAAGCACAAATCAACCCACATTTTATATTCAATAGCCTCAACTCCATCAGTTCGCTAACGATCACAAAGCCCGAGAAGGCGCAAGACATGATTCTAAAGCTTTCGGGATACCTTCGCTATTCGCTCAAACAATCATCGACCCAACTGAGTGATTTACAAACAGAAATGGACAATATTCGGCTGTATCTCGAAATCGAAAAAATACGCTTTGGCGATCGACTGACTGTAAGGATGGATGTACCCGAAGAATTATTACAACAAACGATTCCGAACATGATTCTGCAACCCTTGCTCGAAAATGCCATCAAACACGGCGTACAAAGCATGACAGAATCAACAAGTATTCGTATTCAAATACTGCAAATGGAAAGTTATTTACACATACAAATATCTAATGATTATGATTCTGAAATGCCTTCACGTAAAGGTGCAGGCATTGGCTTACAAAGTGTACAGGATAGGCTTAGGCTGATTTATAAACAACACGAACTGTTGCAAACCAAATCGGAAAATAACCAATTCGTGGTCGAAATTCTTATTCCGCAAATGGATAAATAAGGTCTCCGCCCCTCTTGAAGTTGCTTACACATGTGTACTAAATCTATTGAAATCAATGACTTATCAAAAAAAATATGCAATTAATTTTGTCCAACGACTTACTTACTTATGTCTGATAAATTAAAAACCATCGTTATCGATGATGAACAACCAGCTCGGGACTTGATGCGGTTTTATTTGACCAATCATCCACAAATAGAGCTTGTGGGCGAATACCAAAACGGATTTGATGGCGTAAAAGCAATCATGAAAGAAAAAATTGATCTGGTATTTCTTGATATTCAAATGCCTAAGCTCAATGGGTTTGAGATGCTCGAACTCATCGAGGAAAAGCCTGCCATTGTGTTTACGACTGCTCATGACGAGTTTGCGCTCAAAGCATTTGAACAAAATGCAGTAGATTATTTACTCAAACCCTTTGCCAAAGAACGCTTGCTGGAGTCTATTGTGCGCGTGATTGCTTTGCAGGGAACGCAAACAAATTCGATCGAAAAACTACAAACTCACTTCCAAAACAGCGACGAGCAAATTGACCGAATCATCGTAAAATCGGGCGTAGATATTGATATTATTTCTCTCGATGCCATTTTCTATATCGAAGCCGAAGACGACTACGTATCCATCCATACAAACAAAAAACGGTATTTAAAGAAAAATACCTTATCTTTTTATGAAACGAAATTAGATCCCATGTTTTTTGTGCGTATTCATCGCTCGTTTATAGTAAACGTTAGAGAAATAAAAAAAGTAGAAAAATACAGCAAAGACGGCTACATTTGTATTCTGAAACAAGGACAAACACTGCACATCAGCCGAAATGGCTACAAAAAACTGAGAGAAACGCTACGCTTTTAATTCATTGGCTTTCGTTGCTTTGCGTGTCAGTAACGGGAATTAGAACGATGAATTAGTTCTCCAGCCCCAAACATGTGCAACTGTCTTTGTTTACCTTTTTGCTTTCTGTATAGGCTTATTTTGACTCGTTTTTTGTATGAAATGTGTTCCTTAGTACTTATTATGGTTTTTGTTTTTAATTGCTTTATTCACCATTTTTCCGAAACTCTTATCTTTCTTTCGTCTTTCAGCAATAGTGGATTCATAATGTTCGTTTTCTCGTCCCATTTTTAAATAATTTTCATACGACGATTTATCTATATCTCCGCTTTCTAAAGCTGAAATAACCGCACAGCCTACTTCTGTTGTATGTGTGCAATTGTTAAATTTACATTCTTCGGATAGTTTTACAATTGTTTCAAATGTAACTTCTAATCCGCCTATAGAATCAACAATTCCAATTTCTCTCATTCCTGGATTGTCAATTAAAATCCCTCCATTTTCAAGAACGACCAATTCTCGGTGAGTTGTAACGTGTCGCCCTCTGTTTGCTCTTGAACTAATTGTATTTATTTTCATTAGTTCTGTCCCCGAAAGGTTGTTTAGCAAAGTCGATTTTCCCACTCCTGACGAACCTAACAAGCAATAAGTTTTACCTTTTATAATACTTCCTTTTAATTTCTCGATGCCAATTAAAGTTTCATTACTTATTATAATTATTGGTACTTGTTCTATTCTATTTTCCACATTAGCAATCATCTTTTTCAATTCTATTTCTTCTACAAGGTCAATCTTATTTAAAATGATAATTGGTTTTACATTAGAAGTGTTGCAAATAGTCAGATACCTTTCTATTCGGTTGATATTAAAATCCCTATCAACTGCCTGTACAATAAAAGCAAAATTAATATTTGTTGCAATAATTTGTTTCTCGCCTTGCTTTCCTACTGCTTGTCGTTCAAGAATAGTTTTTCGTGGAAAAACGGAATGAATGAGAACTTTATCGTCATCATATTCAGAAATTGCAACCCAGTCACCAACTGCTGGAAAATCAGAGCTGTTTTTTGCAGAATATCTTAAATTGCCAACTATTTCGGCTTCAAAGTCATTTTCAGTCGTTTTGACAATATATCTTTCCTTATGTTCAGAAATAACTCGCCCAACCTCAAATGAATCAAAACCTTGTTCTTTTCGGTAATTTTCTAAATCTATATTGTATCCTAAATCTTCCAGTTTCATAATAATAATTCATTATTTTTTTGATATTGAACAATGAGGTCTATATTTTCTTAGCAATATAAAATCCATAACTAAAAAAGTCTTTATACTTTTTATATTTTCTAATTTCCTCTCTTTCTCCATCAACAATGCTTTTTGCAATCTCTGAATTACGATGCTTTTTCAGAAAATCATCAATACGCTGCTCTATCGGCTGATAATAATTATCAACCCAACTGCTTTCTGGCAAAATAAAATAACCAACAGGGGAAAATCCATTTTGTTCTAAGATTTTAATTTTATTGGATGCCGTGTCAATCTCAGGATATTCATTATTCCAGTGTTCTTCAATTTCATCAGGTCTGGAATTCGTTATCCAGGTAATTTCACTTACTGCCAAATATCCACCGGTTTTTAAATAGTTTTTCCACTCTTTTATCCCCGTTTCAAAACCCATATTATAAATT
>JAOZTL010000018.1 GCA_029942205.1 Bacteroidales bacterium
GTTATGAATTGCTTTTTTCTTCTTTTTTATTGATAAAAAGTGTGTTTATTTTTAGCAAAAAAGGGAGTTGGAAGGCATTTTTTTTGCTTTTGGTAGAACAAAAAAATAATAAAAAAGCCTTTGCTGTTCGTTAAATGTGGAAATAAGTGAATAGGATAATTAGAAATAAGTATAATGAATATATATATTCGCTTGTTTGGCTTTGTCTGGAAAGTAATAAGTATTTATAAAAAATCGTATAGGGAACGACCAGCGACCAAGTCGGGAACGCCTAAAAAGTGTTTGTGGACGAGTAAAAAGTTGTCGTGCACGCCTAAAAAGTGTTTGTGGACGAGTAAAAACCCTTCGTGGACGAGTAAAAAGTTGTCATGCACGCCTAAAAAGTTATCCTGCACGAGCAAAAAGTGTTTGTGAACGATCAATCAATCAACAGTTAGACCATCAAGCGTCGGGCTTTCGTATGGTTCAGACGCTTGAAGATCCTACGGATGATTCAAGGTCTACGGGCTTTCGTGTGGTATAGACGCTTGAAGATCCTGCGGATGCTTCAAGGTCTACGGGCTTTCGTATGGTTCAGACGCTTGAAGATCCTACGGATGATTCAAGGTCTACGGGCTTTCGTGTGGTATAGACGCTTGAAGATCCTGCGGATGCTTCAAGGTCTTTGCGGATGATTCAAGGTCTTTACTTTTTGAATAAAATTAGCGAAAAATCTGAAATGTTCCTCTGTATACTTTTCCTTCGGCATTACTAAGTGTATAAAAGTACACGCCATTAATCAGCCATTCTGCTTGCCATAAATTATTATATGCAAAACGTTCAAATACTTTATATCCCCAGCGGTTATACACTACTAATTGCCACACTTCGCCATCAATGCCTCGGATGTGGAAATAATCATTGATGCCATCGTTATTGGGACTAAATACGTTAGGGACAACTGGTGCGCCACAGTAATGGTACATGATGTTGATGTTGTTTTTGCGAGTACCGCATAAATTTGATACTTCAACCCAATAAAATCCTTCTTCTTCTACCTCAAAATGGCTGTCGGTACTGCCGTCTTGCCAAAGGTATTGAAAATTATCATCTAAAGGAGCAGTAAGTAATAGGCGAGTATTGGAGCACAAAAGGGTATCGGGAGGTAGTTTGAAACTTGGGACATCATACGGGTACACATGAATATAATCGGTATGTGTGCAGGAATAGCTGTCGGTTGCTTGCAGCCAGTAAGTGTCGGCTTGTGTTATTGTTATTTGTTTGCTGGTGCTGCCTTCTGACCAAAGGTATGCCGAAGCGTCTACATTCGGGCTCAGGTCTAGTGTTTGTTGTTCACAAATAAGTGTATCGTTCCCTATATTAAGATTTAATAATGGAAAAAAATCAATGTTTACCGATGCGGAGTGGCTGCATCCGTTTTCGCTAATTACTTGTACCGAGTAGTTGCCAGGCTGTTGCACGAGAAGCGTATCGGTGATTGATAAATCTTGCCATAAATAGCTGGCATTGGGGTTGGTGGCACGCAATACCAGATTGGCGTTGTGGCAAACCGAGCGATCTGCTCCTAAATCTATCGTAGGCAATGGGTAATGGCTAAGAGCGATTTGTTTGGTTTGGCGGCATCCCGTGTATTTGTCGGTGGCTTGTACATCGTAAGTGGCGGCAAGGGATGTGTTATAAAACGAATCGATTGTTGTTCCGTTTTGCCACAAATAATCGGCATTCACGGCAGATGCCCACAGCTCGATATTGGCTTGCGGGCAAATACTGGTGTCTCCAATGGAGCTAATAACAGGCAATTCGTTAATTTTCACTTGTCGATAAAAAACAGCTGTGCCGCCAGCATGTGTTACAGTGAGCGTGATTTTGTATAATCCGAATGTGGTGTAGCGGTGCGTTGGGGCAAGTTCGGTACTGCTGTTGTTGGTAGATGCAAAATCGCCAAAATTCCATGTTTGGCTAAGAATCCCTGTATCATCAGCAATGCTAAATTGGGTATCGCTGTTTAGGCAGTTATTACTTACTATTATTTCGGGAGGGAGAAAATAGCTTTGGATAAAATTAGGTAGCCCCAATCGGGATCGTTTACCACCCAAATAAAATCCTTGCAATTGAAAATCGCAACTGGCAACCGATGCATTTGGGTTTTCGATGGTCGCCAAATATTCTTGTTGATCGTGTGCAATGTAAATACGCCCATCGGGGCCTAGCTGCAATGCGCCAAACGTGTATTTGCTATCGGGTACTTGCCCTATTTCAGTAAATGATTGGATTATTTCGGATGCATTGCCTGCTTGCAAGTCGATTTGGTGAATACCCGTTCCTGAGCTGGTGTACAGTTTGCTGCCATCGGGAGAAAATTCGACACCATACGGAAATAGAAAATAAGTAGGGATGGTTATTGGGTTGGATAATTTTCCTGTTGAATTGTCAAAGTCATAAATTTCAAAAATACGTGTTTCCATCAATGCTAATGCCAGTTTTTGTCCATCAGCCGAAGCACGCATGTAGCCCAACGTATTGAAGTTGTCGCCTCCAAGCGGAATGTGCGATGTGCCAACAACCGACTCTATGGGCACAGTATTAATGCCTGTTTCGGTAACGAGGTAGCTGTAAAAAACATTATCATTCCATCCATGAGCAATTACCCAAATGTCGGTTTGATTTTGATGCAATACGGCTGTTATCTTTTCGGGAACAGGTGTTTGTAACAAAATATTTTTGCGATACGTAACATCTCCCAAGCCTCCGTCTCTACTCATGTCTATTTCCGAATAACGCAGCCCGTTGGTGTGTGCTTCCCAATCTACCGTAAAGAGATAATACATGTTTGGGTCATTTGGTTTCGGGACAATAATGCCCGATTCTGTGGACGAGTAATGCCCCAATAATCCATAGCCATTGGGCATTTGCTCGTGATTCTTATTCCACACGGTAGTGCCTTCGGTATAGAATAGTAGTTGTCCTTTTGCATCGCAAATGGTAGCCACGCCTTCCCACGTATCAAAATTCCCATCCAGTAAAGGGATAGCATATTCGCTATTGAAGCTAACTCCAGCGGAGTCTCCAAAATACCAAACATTCGCCTCACGTTGCGCTTGTGCAGCGATTGCGGTGAATAAAAAGACATACAAGAAATGGGCTACAATTAATCTCATATTGATTTATATTTGATTGAACCGTATAAATTAGTAAGTACTTTGTGCTATTTAATGTTGCTTACGCACTTGTGCAAAATTATTACAATCAATGACTTATCTAAAAGTAAATATACAATTAATTTTTCATAGGTGTTTACAAATGCACTAGCAACATCAAAGAGATCGAAGACTTTGATTAAAAAAGTATTTCCACTCGTGCTGAGCAACTTAAAAGAGGTTGTGTTATCGTTCTAATAAATAAATAAATAAACAAATAAAATATTGCATTTACTAATTGAACTTTCGGAAGACCTTAAAAAGAGAACAGAATAGTCTCTAAAAATGCGTTAGCATAATAATCAGAAGACAGTTCTGTTCCTTAGTAAGAGTGATCGTTTTTATGAGTGCTTACTTTTTGTAGATTTGTTCTAATAAGTCAGTGTATTTTTTTGTAATAAATTTCCGTTTCAATTTCAATGTTGGCGACAATTCACCTGTATCAGGAGTCCATTCTTCACAAATAACTTTAAAACGTTTGATTTCTTCTGTTTTACCTAGTTCTTTGTTTAGTTTACGTACTTCACTTTGAAATTCTCGCATGATGTCTGGATGCTGTACCAATTCTTTATTCGTTTCAAAAGTGATTTTCTTTTCTTTGGCAATAAGTTTTATGATTTCTAAATTAGGAGAAATAATGGCACTAGCAAATTTCTCATTCTCGCCAACGACCATTAATTGCCCGATTAATTCAGATTCTTTAAATTTATTCTCAATCACTTGTGGCGCAATGTATTTTCCACTCGACATTTTAAAGATTTCTTTCTTGCGGTCTGTTATTTTTAAATATTGTCCTTCTTCTAAAATACCGATGTCGCCTGTATGAAACCAGCCTTCGTTGTCAATTATGTTTTTTGTTAATTCTGGATTTTTGTAATAGCCTTTCATCACATTAGGTCCTTTGACTAATATTTCTCCATCATTTGCAATTTTGACGCTTACGCCATCCACCACTGGACCTACTGTTCCTAGTCGCAAACCTGGCGTTTTGTAAGCATTAAATGCAATCAACGGCGATGTTTCGGTAAGTCCATATCCTTCTTGTACAGGGATTTGTGCTGCCCAAAAAATACGAGCCAAACGAGGCTGTAATGCAGCACCGCCCGATCCGATAAAACGAACGTTTCCGCCCAAAGCTTCACGCCATTTACTGAAAATGAGTTTGTTTGCTACTTTTAATTTGCTTTCATACAACCAGCCATTTGCTCCATCCAATTTGTAGCGCAAGCCTAAGCGCACCGCCCAGTCGAATAAGGATTTTTTGACACCTGTCAAATCTTTTCCTTTTGCTATGATGGAATCGTAAACACGCTCCAAAAGGCGTGGAACAGTGGCAAAACCATGTGGTTGGATTTCTTTCAAATCTTCCACGATTGTTCCCATGTTTTGGGCATAATAAATGCTTGTGCCTTTGTATTGGAATAAATAATTCATCATACGCTCGTAGACATGACAAAGCGGTAAAAAGCTAAGAACTCGATGCGTATGATCGAGCGGTAAAGCATGGAAAGGAGATTTGAAATTCGATACTAAATTGTTGTGAGTCAGCATCACACCTTTTGACAATCCCGTAGTGCCTGATGTGTAAATAATAGAAGCAACATCGTCTATGGATATGCTTTTTTTGATGGCGAGCAGCTCGTCTTTATATTTATCTATATTTTCTTTTCCTAATGCAATTATTTCGCTCCAATTATTTACACCTTCTACTTCGTTAATCGTGTATACTTTTTTGATGGAAGCGATTTTATCGGCAACAGGTTTTATTTTTTTATACAATAAGTTATCCGATAAAATAAGAATCTCACTGTCCGAATGTGATAAAATGTGTTCATATTCTTCAACAGAAATGGTTGGGTAAATCGGGACATGTACCCCGCCAATTTGACTGATTCCCATGTCGATAAAATTCCACTCTGGACGATTATTCGATACGGTTGCAATTTTATCTCCTTTTTTGAATCCCATGGCTAGCAAGCCATAGCTGAAGGTGTTTGCATTTTCGATGTATTCATCGGTACTGTATCTACGCCATTTTCTGTTTTCTTTGCCGGCTAAAGCATCAGATTTGTCATAATCTTCTTTTAATCGATCAAGCAAATCAAAAATTCTTGTTACTTCCATTTTATATTGATTTAATTTTTTTTCAGAACACGAATGAGTATTTTATCCGTATTTTCAACCCGTAGACTTCGTCTGTTTTATTATTTTTGCTTATCCAGATTGCTATGTTTTAACGATTTATTACATTGTTTGATATAATTGTATGTTTTAGGTGTAGCTTACTGATTTATGTTGATGATTTGGCATAAAATATTCAGAAATAAATATCAAAACAGGCGAAGTCTAAACTGTGTAAATATAAATTTTTTTCACGGAAAATAAAATATTATTTTTCTATGGGATTAAAAAAAGCTGATTATCTGCAAGTTAAGTACCTATGAGAAATTAATTGTATGTTTATTTTCCGATAAGTCATTGATTGTGATAGTTTTGCATAAGTGCGTAAGCAACATTAACACGAAGTGCTTATCATCAACACTCCCACGGGTCTTCATCACAAAAAGGTAACGAAATATCTATTCCTCTATTTAGTTGCTTCAAAAAAGTAATATTGTTATTGATGAAAAATAGGAATGGATCGTCTTCTCCCTTAAATCGTAGCATACTGGTCAACAACCAATCAGGAGCATTTAATTGTATCAGTTTTCCGTTTGTCCATCGCCAAATAAAAAAGGTGCTTTGCTCAATGTAGCCACCACACGGCGAATCGCAAATGGCAGCCGAAAGCACTACAAGCGTGTCGTTCGGGGTACTATAAACCGTCCATTCGATTTCAGAATGCGTGCTTTCATACCAATTTTTTATTCCTATTTCTTTGTCCCATTTTTCGTCTTCGGGTATCGCGTTGTAACTTTCTTGCCAAGTAATAGACCAATCCGAGTTGCGAATAATTTTATCCCGATCAATAGGTAATTCTTCAATATCCAATTCTTGATAAAATTCGGGAATGTATTTATCCTCATCCATAGCAAAAGCACCATCCGACACGTCTAATTTTGCGATAATCAAATGATTGCTTTGATGTTGAACGTAATCAATAATGGTGGCTTCGGAAGTTGTATCGATTTCATCGACATAAATCATTACCCAAGGTGGGCGATAAGTTTCTATCTGAATACGTGAAAAAATGTAAAATCCTTCAATTTTTACATTCCGAGTAATTGTTCCGTCGGGGCTTACGACACGAATACTCTTGTTGCGCCATGGCAGCACGCCTTGTGGCAATTCATCATCTCTGATTTCAGAAAGTACGTCCATTGGTGTGCCATGATTGAATAACTCACTTTGTCTATTTGAAAAATCATATTCTCCACCCTCAGCCAAAACCAAATAATGGTCGGATGTAATTAATTTGACGTGATCCTCAAATTTATTCGTATCTTTACGGTGATGCCCTGCATATTTCACATAATTTTCATATTTCTGTCTCTGAAAAGATTTGGATGCTTTTTGTGCAGCCCGTTCCGAAACATACCTTTTGGCTAAAATAAACCAGCCAGGATTTAAGTTTTCGTAATTATCCGAATGCAAAATTTCAGTTTCAATGGCGATTTTCTTTTTTTCGGTAAGTGCTTTTTTTCCTGATTTGTAGCCCGAAAAAATCACCAACCATCGGTTTGTTTCGATATTAGGATCAGGTAGTTTTGAGTTCACTGAAGAAAAAGGGATAAAAAATAAAAGTAATAAAAAACTAATTAATTTCATGTGTTTAATTGGTATTAGTTATTGAAATTAAACCATTCCTTTGTATAGAGCGATTTGTTATTTTTAATGAAATAAAAATATTTCTTGTGAAAATACATGTTTTTTTGTTTTATCCTAATCGAATCATACTTCGTCTGTTTTATTATTTTTGCTCATTTATACTGAATTGCTGTTATAATTGTACGTATTTATGCGTAATTTACTGATATAGATATTGATAATTTGTCGAAAAATGCTCAATAAAAAATATCAAAACAGACAAAGTCTGAGAATATACTAAACAACTGAAAACAAGCAATCTGAAAATTCATAATTGCTTATTGTGCTTATTAGAAAAAAAAGGTATATTTGCAACACCAATTAATTAAGTAAAGCAAATCAATGACAATCGAAAAACAATATAAAGCAATACGCAAACGGTTCAGAACCAAGGAAAATGGTCCAGCGATGGATAGCATGAAACGTTTGGGAATACATTATGGCAAAAACCATGGCGCATCGGTACGTGAATTGCAACAAATGGCAAAAGAATATTCACCAAATCAAGAATTGGCCAATTACATGTGGCAGCAAGATGTGCGTGAAGCAAAGCTAATGGCTATGTATATTGCCGATTCGCAAAATATGACTAGTATTGAAATGGATAATTGGGTGCATGAATTTACAAATGGCGAATTGGTAGAACAAGCTTGTATGCAATTATTTGACAAAAGCCCACTAGCTTACCAGAAAAGCGTACAATGGCTTGTCGATGCACATGAATTTACTCAAACCACCGCTTACGTTTTGGCTTCACGCATAGCCCTGCAACCCAATGGACAGCAGGCTTTTGATTGGGAAATATTTATTGAACATGCCGTGCTGGATGCGTCTACCGATTCCGTTTTTTTGAAAAAAGCAATTGCTCGTGCGCTATTGGCTATCGGTAATCGTAACCAGCAGCTTAAACAGAAAGTACTTGCGCAAGTAAAAGTAATCGGACAGAAAGATTCGTTATCAGCCAAATGGATAGAGAATGAAGTTGGCTCGTTGTTGGATTTTTGAGAACAAATTAGTAACCAAATTACAGTTATTTATTTTGCTAAAGCATTAGAAAATGAATAAATTAATAATTATTGAATTACTACAAAATACAGCTATTCTCTTAGCTTTTAGTATGCTACATGAAGAGTTTTGGATAAAAAAGAAAAACACCAAAACAATCATGTTTAAAGTAATTACTGGTTTTATTTTAGGAGGAATTGGAATAGTTATCATGCTGACTCCTTGGACATTTGCACCAGGAATCATTTTTGATACTCGTTCGGTAATGTTGTCTATTTCTGGTCTTTTTTTTGGAGCAATTCCCACTATTATTGCAATGGTAATAACTGGGATTTTTAGGTATAGCAATGGCGGCGATGGTGTTTGGATGGGTATAGCTGTAATTCTATCATCTGGAATAATTGGCTTATTATGGCGGAAATTTCGCACGAATTGGGATAAAAATAAATATATCGAATTGTTAGCAATGGGTGTAATTGTACATGCAGTAATGTCATTGTGTACTGTTTTCCTTCCTGGTGATCTTCCATTACAAACACTTGAAGCAATCGTTCTTCCATTGATTTTTATTTATTCGCCCGCAACCATGCTTTTGGGAATATTAATGCTGCGTCAATTCTCCAATATGCAAAATAAAATGGCTAAGGAGGAGCTTTTTGAATCAGACCGACGATATAATAATTTGCTGAAAAGCATGAATATATTATCAGTCATTCTGGACAAGAACGGAAATATTACTTTTTGTAATGAGTATTTATTAAACTCGACAGGATATAAAAGAGAAGAGCTAATCGGAAAAAATTGGGGAAGTATTTTTATTGAGGAAAGTGATAAAACAAAATTAATATTAGATACAAAAATCACTAAAAGTTCAATGCCTGAATATTATGAAAATGCAATAAAAACAAAGAAAGGTAAGAAAATATTTGTTCTATGGAATAATAATTTATTATTCTCTAATGAAAAAGAAATTGTAGGAATCGCAAGTATTGGTGTCGATATTACAGATAGAAAAAATAATGAACGTGTACTGAAAGAACAAAATGAAAAATTTTCAGTATTGAATATTGAATTAAAAAATGCCAAAGAAATAGCCGAAGAAAATGAAAAATATAAGGAAATGCTGTTTGACTCATCGCCTATAGGTTTAGTATTGACAACACTTTCGGGCAAAATAGAAGAAATAAACATCGCTTATGCTGACATTATTGGCTATACGATTGAAGAAACCCTTAAATTGACCTATTGGGATATTACTCCGAGTAAATACGCCAAGCAAGAGCAAGAACAATTGAAGAGCTTGAATCTGAAAAAAGAGTATGGTCCTTATGAAAAAGAGTATATTCATAAATCGGGAAAACTTATTCCTATCAGGCTGCAAGGGCGAATTATTGAAAAAAATGGCGAGCAATTCATTTGGTCTAGTGTCGAAAATATTTCGGAAACTAGAGAAGTCGAATTGAAACTCCTAAAACAAAATAAAGAATATGAATCATTAAATGAAGAATACAGAACTCAAAACGACGAATTATTTATTGCAAAAGAAAAAGCAGAGGAAAGCGATCGTTTAAAAACAGAATTTATCAACAATATGTCGCATGAAATACGCACACCAATGAATGGAATCATTGGGTTTTCCGATTTTTTGAGTAATCCAAATTTATCGGATATTAAACAAAAACAGTATGTCAATATAATTAAAAATAGTGGTGCTCAATTAATGCGGATTATTGATGATATTTTGGAGATTTCAAAATTAGGCACAAAACAGGTTAGGGCAGTAAATGAGGAGCTTTGTTTAAATACTCTTTTTTTAGAGTTATTTTCGATTTTTGATATAAAAGCAAAAGAGAATAAAACGCCATTGTATCTAAAGAAAAGCCTTTCGGATAAAGAAAGTACTATATTTATAGATAAGTCAAAGTTAAATAAAATACTGAGCAACTTACTTGAAAATGCATTGAAATTTACTAATGACGGATTTATTGAGTTTGGATATAATATTGTTCAAAGTAATGCTTTACCAGAGCAATCAAAAAAAATACAAATTTATGTGAAAGATACTGGTATCGGGATAAAATCAGAAAATCAAAAAACAATATTTAAACGTTTTTCTCAAGAAGAAAAGGAATTGACTCGAAATGTAGGAGGATTAGGGCTTGGACTGTCTATTGCCAAAGAAAATACAGAGCTACTTGGAGGAGAAATTTCTTTAGAATCGGAAAAAGGAAAAGGATCTACTTTTTTTGTAACTATCCCCTATAAAGCTGTAAATCTTATTACAGAAGATTCAAATCTGGAGGCAAAAGAACGTCCTATTTTAATTGCAGAAGACGAAGAGATAAATTATTTATACTTAGAGACATTATTACAGGATCGAATAAAATTGAATAGTGAAATATTTCATGCGAAAAACGGAAAAGAAGCTGTTGAAATATGCAAAAATAATTCGGATATTCAGTTTGTTTTGATGGATTTGAAAATGCCTGTCATGAATGGTTTTGAAGCAACACGATTAATTAAAAAAATTCGTCCAGACTTACCAATTATTGCTCAAACAGCTTACTCAACAATGGCTGATAAAGAAAAAGCAAAAAGCGTTGGGTGCGATGATTTTATTACCAAACCAATAGACGAACACGAATTTAAGAAACTGATTAATCATTTAATAAAATCATCAGATCAATAAATGTACAGACTTCGTTTGTTTTATACTAAAATGCTGCAATAATTTAGTATAATTTATGTTCCTAGATAATTAATCGCTCTAGTAAGGAACAATTAAAGTTCAACAACTAATAAAATATAAAAACGTATGAAAATAGGAAAATCAAGTAATCCTGCATTAAGCAGAAAATCGTTTCAAAACATGCCAGCTGCATTTGCCGATAGTGGCGAAGTGATGACCGTAAGTGGCACAGTAAACAAATCAATTATGATGCTGTTGCTCGTGTTTTTGGGTGCAGCCATCAGTTGGCGAGCAGTAGCAGCCAACCCTGGCATGGTAACTACGATGATGATAGGCGGCGGAATAGGTGGATTTGTATTAGCAATGATTACTATTTTTAAAAAAGAATGGGCGCACATTACTGCACCAATTTATGCGCTTGTCGAAGGTCTATTTTTAGGCGCAATTTCGCTTTTTATCGAAAGTATATTTCCTGGCATTGCATTTCAAGCAGTAGGACTAACTTTTGCGGTAGCCATATCGATGTTGTTGGCTTATAAAGCTGGCTGGATTCGGGCGACTGCCAAATTCAAATCGGGTATTATTGCTGCAACTGGAGGGATCGCTCTTTTTTATATTCTGAATATCGTTTTCGGGGCTTTCGGAATGGGTGTATCGTTAGGTAGTTTAGGGCTTTTGGGTATTGGTATACAGGTTTTTATTGTTGCAATAGCTGCATTGAATCTTATTCTAGATTTTGATTTTATCGAGCAAGGTGCTGCCGCTAATGCTCCTAAACAAATGGAATGGTATGCTGCTTTTGGGCTGATGGTTACACTCGTGTGGTTATACTTGGAAATATTACGACTTCTTGCACTATTAGCAGGAAGAGACTAGGCTGCGACCTTTTTGATGTTGCTTACGCAATTCTGTAAATAACGATAATTTTATAAGGACTGTAATCGCTTCGTACACGTGTGCAAGCAACATAAAATAAAATACTAAACACCAAACACCAAACACCAACACTTCGTTAAATTACGAATTACAAATTAAAACATAGATTTTCAACGACTTAGCTTAAACAAACAATGCTTTTCAATTTACTGTAAATCAGATGTATACAGAAACTTAACGAACCATTGAAACACCACATAATCACAAAAAACAAAGAAAAAACATGACAAAATTAGAGACTTATTTTACGCCTTTCCGTAACAATGTTGTTGGGCACGATGCCGAATTTGAAACACCCTATGGAATCCAAAAACTAATTTATGCCGATTGGATTGCCAGTGGTCGATTGTATGCGCCGATTGAAGATAAAATCAAAAATGTGTTTGGACCGATGGTTGGTAATACACACTCGGAGGCAAGCGAAACAGGCGTAACCATGACGCACGCTTATCACGAAGCTCAACATATTATTAAAAAACACGTCAATGCGTGTCCCGATGATGTCATCATTACCCAAGGCTCGGGTATGACAGGTGCAATTAGTAAATTTCAACGCATACTCGGGCTGAAAATCCCTGAGCAAACAAAAAGCTTTTGTAATAATGTAATCGTGAATAATATAAAATGCCCCGACATGGCAGACAACGATCGCCCAGTGGTGTTTGTTACGCACATGGAGCATCACTCCAATCAAACCTCGTGGCTCGAAACAATTGCCGAAGTAGTTGTGCTAGACCCTGATGAAAAAATGCGTGTCGATCCAAATGAATTACGTCGCCAATTGGATAAATACAAAAATCGCAAACTGAAAATTGGTTCTTTTTCTGCATGCTCCAACGTTACTGGCATTAGCTCGCCGTATCACGAATTAGCAAAAATTATGCATGAGTATAATGGCTTATGTTTTATTGATTTTGCAGCTTCAGCCCCTTACTTAGAAATCGATATGCATCCTGTTGATCCTGAAGCATATTTGGATGCTATATTTTTTGCACCACACAAATTTTTAGGAGGACCAGGTAGTGCTGGCGTTCTTATTTTTAACAAAAAAATGTATAAAAACGAAGTCCCTGACAATCCAGGAGGAGGTACAGTAGAATGGACAGACCGATGGGGGCGCAAACGCTATATCGACGACATTGAGACCAGAGAGGATGGCGGAACACCTGCTTTTCTGCAAACTATACGTGTAGCCTTAAGTGTTCGATTAAAAGAACAAATGGGAGTAAATAATATTCGTCAAAGAGAAGACGAATTGAGCGAAATTGCTTTCCGTGAGTTACGTAAAATCAAAGGACTAAATATTTTGATGGATCATGTAGAAGAGCGTATCGGTGTATTCTCTTTTTATATGGAAAATATGCATCACAACCTAATGGTACGTATTCTGAACGATCGCTATGGCGTGCAAGTGCGTGGAGGCTGCTCGTGTGCAGGTACTTACGGGCATTATTTATTAGACGTAACCATCGATCAGTCGTCAGAAATTACCTCGCTGATAGATAAAGGAGATGCTTCGCTCAAGCCAGGCTGGGTACGCATGTCGCTACATCCAAGCATGTCAGACGCAGATTTGCTTTTCACCACCAATGCCATCAACGAAATTTCAGAAAATATTGAGGAGTGGAGAAAAGATTATTATTTAGACAAATCGAGTAACGAATGGTTTCATAAAGATGTCAAACGAAAAGTTCCTGCCGATTATGCTCCATGGTTTGATTTAGACTAAATTATACAAACTGGATTCCTGATAAAAAAAAGAGACTATTGCTACCAATAGTCTCTTTTTTTTAGTTTACTGTATACTCTAAATTTTACTTATGCACCCAAAGTTGCAACCATTACGGCTTTTATAGTATGCATGCGGTTTTCGGCTTGGTCGAATACAACCGAAGCTTCCGACTCAAAAACATCTTCGGTAACTTCGAGTCCATCAAGCCCAAATTTCTGATAAATCTCTTCGCCCATCGTTGTTTCTCTGTTATGAAATGCAGGTAAACAATGCAAGAATTTAACTTCTTCGTTGTCTGTCATTTCTAGCATTTCGGTATTTACTTGGAATGGCTTAAGCAATTCGATACGCTCTTTCCATACAGAATCGGCTTCGCCCATGGATACCCAAACGTCGGTATAAATAAAATCAACACCCTCGACAGCTTTTTTCACGTCATCGGTAATGGTGATAACCGCACCTGTTTGTTCGGCTATTTCACGGCATTGCTCTACTAGCTCTGCATCAGGCTGTACTGATTCTGGCGCACCTAATCGGATGTCCATTCCCATTTTTGCAGCTCCCACCATTAGTGAGTTAGCCATGTTGTTGCGAGCATCTCCCACGTAGGCAAACGATATTTCGCTCAATGGTACATTCGAGTGCTCCATCATGGTCAAGAAATCTGCCAATATTTGGGTGGGATGAAATTCATTGGTGAGTCCATTCCAAACAGGCACATTAGAGTATTGCGCCAACTCTTCGACGGTGTCTTGTGCAAAGCCACGATACTCAATACCATCGTACATGCGCCCCAATACTCGTGCAGTATCTTTCATCGATTCTTTATGACCGATTTGCGAACCACTAGGACCTAAGTACGTTACATACGCTCCTTGATCTTGTGCGCCCACCTCAAAAGCACAACGTGTGCGTGTTGATGATTTTTCAAAAATCAAAGCAATGTTTTTTCCTTTCATGCGAGGCTGTTCTGTTCCTGCATACTTGGCTGCTTTAAGCTCAATTGCTAAATCCAACAAAAAGTTGATTTCTTTTGGAGTATAATCCAATAACTTTAAAAAACTACGATTGCGTAAATTAAAAGCCATTTGTTCCTATTTTTTAAGATGAATGAATGATGTTTCTTTATTTTTGAACAAAAAAAGTGAAAGACCTTTCTTATCAAAAAATCTGTGCGAAGATACGAATTATTTAGGGTTATTTACCGAGGTATTTATTGATTAATTCTTTCAATAAATCATGCTCAATTGGTTTTTCGATAAAATCATCGAAGCCTGCTTCTTTTGCTTTCAATTTATTCTTAAAATGAATGTGTGCCGACTGAGCAATTATGGGCAAAGCAGGAAATGCTTTTTTAATTTCTATCGTTGCTTCAAAACCAGTCATTACTGGCATTTCTAAATCCATCAATACCAATGCAATATTTGGATGTTGTTTGCTGAAAGCAATGGCTTCTTCGCCATTTCGGGCATGATAAATAATGAATGAATAATCTATCGATACCAGTACTTCTTTTAAGAAAAAATAATTTAGCTCTTCATCTTCGACTACCAAAATTTCAA
>JAOZTL010000019.1:0-4637 GCA_029942205.1 Bacteroidales bacterium
ATAAAGTCCATTCAATTAGCCGTTTGAAACGTTGCATTTACTAGTTGAACTTTTATTATTCCTTAATTTTATTATGAAAAATTGCTGACTTAAATATACTGATCAAATGAAAGACAAACTGAATGTAAAAGTAACAAAAAACGGTAAGGTTTCTTACGAAAATTCAAATAAAAAAGAAGTGGAAGATAAAACATTGATAGAGAATGTGCAACCACCAGTAACGGATGATAAAACATTAATCGAAAATGTAGTACCACCAGCAATCAACGATAAAACAAAGATCGATGATTTTGTAGCTAATAAAAGCAAAGAAATTGAAACAACGGAAAACAAAAATACGGTTGAAACCCCAACGCCAGAAAACAGTACACCCGTTATTGATCGGAAAATTGCATTTATGGCAGCAGGAGGCATGTTGCTATCAGGTACAGCACTCGGAGCAGTATTGTTGAATGAATTTGGTGATGAGGATATTGTCGAAGAAACGGATGTGATTGTCGAAGAGGCAGAAACCGAAACCGATCTCGGGCTTGAAGAAATGGACGAAAGTGCCGAAATAACGGATGTGGAAGAAGTAGAATCGTTTGAAAATACGGAGACTGAAAGTACCGATTCGTCTTTCGAGACACAATCGAATCGCTTCAATATCGATACCGCACCCCATGCCAGCGAAGACACCGTTACAGACGATATGTCTTTCTCCGAAGCTTTTGCCGCCGCAAGATCCGAGTTAGGAGCAGGCGGTGTATTTGAATGGAACGGACAGTTATATGGGACATTTTATGCCAACGAGGTAGACGAAGACCACAACCCGATCATCGATTACGAAACTACCGAAACTACCGAAACCCGTACCGAAACCGAAACTACCGATCTCGAAGACATGGCAAATACCGACGACCCAGATGCAAATGTGATGGGAATAGACTTGGATAACGATGGACAGATAGATGCCGTAGTAGTGGATAATAACCAAGATGGAAGTGCCGATCTTATTATTTCGGACTTGAACCATGACGGAGAAATTTCGGCAGACGAAATACACGTTATTCATGATTTGGATGATTTGGAAACTCCAGAAGAGATTGTTGCCGACGATCAAATAACGATAGATACCGACGATGATGGCATAGATGATGTCGTGATTGTGGATACCAATGACGACCAAATTGCCGATGCCGTGGCTGCCGACACCAACGAGGATGGCACTATTACCGAAGACGAAGTAACGATCATCAACCCCGAAGAAGTAAACGTAGAAGAGGAAACCGAAGACTATACTTCTGAAGTGGAGTACGACGGCGAAATCATGGATGAAGTTCCCGACGATGTGCCCGATAGCGAACTGGATGATTACGATGGCGATTTGTCTGACATCGAAGACGATTTTGATGATATGAACGAGTGGGCGTAAGGTCTTCGATTTTTTTGATGTTACTTACACACTGGTAAATAAAGAGTTCATTCATAAACAAGAAAAGATACAACTAAACTTATTCATCTTACTTATAAATAAAATGAAAGTACAATGTCCTAAATGTGAAGCCACCATAAATATTCCAGACAATAAATTGCCTCGAAACAAAAGAAAGGCAATGATAAAATGTCCCAAATGTAAGCATTCGGTGGTTTTTGACGTTCCAAACTTTGTAGAAGAAGAGGGCGACAAAACCGAAATAGGCGACATGGCTGATTTGAAAAAGAAAGCTAAATTGATTAATGAAGCCACGCAAGAAGAGTTTTTGTTGAAATTAGGTAAAAACATTATCGGGCGGAAAAAAGAAGCCGTAAATGTTTGCATCATTGGTGATGGCTACATCGGTCGGCAGCATTGCATGATCGAATTTAAGTATACCGTATGGGGTGCTATCGAACTCACACTGGTGGATGATACCAGCCTCACTGGCAAGCAAAGTACCAATGGCACATTCTATCAAGAACAACGACTGTCTGAGTACGATGCTTTTGTGCTCAAGGCGGGTGATAAAATTCGTGTCGGTAGAACAAATTTGCGGATAGTGTTTTTTTAAGGTATTCGAGCTTTTATGTATATCATGCATCACTGAAAAATGTTTTTATTAGCACCTAAAATTTAACGAATGATAAAAAAAATAGCTTTAGTTTTAATACTTATGCTTTTTCTGCAACAAGGATACAGTCAGAAAAAGTATGTGGTAATTGTTGGCGTAGCCGATTATAAAAACAATAAAATGGACTTGCGTTATAGCGACGACGATGCCTATCGCTTTTATGCCTACATGAAAAGTACCAAAGGCGGCAGTGTGCCCGACAATAACATAGCGATACTTGTAGACGAAGCAGCCACCAAAAAGAACATTCTCAACACAATGAACAAGATTTATGCACGAGCAAGCAGTAACGACATGCTCGTGTTTTATTTCTCAGGGCATGGTGGCGAAGGCGTATTTTGTCCTTACGAGACCAATAGTACATACAACTCATTACTAACGCATAGTGATGTAAAAAAAGTATTTAAAAAATATCAGACAAAGTATAAAATCGTATTTGGTGATGCTTGCCATTCGGGGAGTATTTATGACGGAACGCCTACGAATAACCATTCATCAGGCAACACAACGAATACGAATGTGGTAATCATGATGTCGTCAAAATATAACCAAACTTCGCAAGAAAACCCACAAATACGGCAAGGTGCATTTTCGTATTATTTGCTGAGAGGCTTGCAGGGCAAAGCAGACAGAAATAAAGATAAACTAATCACACTCGAAGAGCTTTTTCCGTACATTAAAGCCAATGTGCTGAATTTTACGCATAACCGACAAACGCCATTCATTGAAGGAAAAGCATCGAAAACGATGGTAATTGGGCGATTGCGCTAAGGGCTTGGATGAAATAAAAACCTAACTGATAATAGACAAAAATGATTAATGAAAAAATGTTGAACTATCAAATCACCAAATTGATAGGAAAGGGAGGAATGGCAGAAGTCTATGAAGCCCAGCACGATAAATTTGAAAACAGAAAAGTAGCCATAAAGATACTTAATCCGATATTGACAGCGAATGAGATTGTTCGGAAACGCTTTGAAAACGAAGCGACCATTATGGCTCGTTTGGAGCATCCGAATATTGTGCAGATTATTGATTTTGTAGAAAGTAAAGAAAAGCTTGCCTTTATAATGGAATTATTGGAAGGCGATACCTTATCGGATTACATCAGAAAACGAAATAAATTAACAAAAAAAGAAACCATTTATATTTTTAACCAAATTTTGGATGCTTTCGATTTTGCACACAGCAAAAATGTTATTCATCGAGACGTAAAGCCATCCAATATTTTCATTGAAACCTCGAATGAGAATACCGCCAAAATTCTGGATTTTGGTATTGCAAAGCTAATATCTAGTGATGCGAACATAACCAATACAGGAATACAAATGGGTACGCCAGTGTACATGAGCCCCGAACAAGTAAAAGATTCAAAACGAATAGATGCACGTAGCGATATTTATTCACTCGGAATAGTGCTTTATTATATGCTGGCAGGCAAAGCCCCTTACGATACCACAACGACTTCTACTTACGAGATTTATAATAAAATAGTAAACGACAAACTTCCTGAATTAACAGCATATCCAGAGCTAAATCGAATTATTCAGAAAGCAACCACTAAATTAACCGAAAATCGTTTTCAGACTTGCAGTGAGTTTGCTTTAGCTTTGAAGCAGGCAGAAAGCGGAGAGCCTTTCGTGAAAAATAACAACAAGCAACAGGCTGTTGAAGACAACGACTACACGCAGATTGATGATGGACAGTCTACATTTATTACGAACGATGATGTTACGATTGTAGAAACCGACCCCGAAACAGAATATTGGGAGCATATCAAAAAAGTAGACAATGTAGGGGTGTACAAAAACTATTTGCAGAAATATCCGAGAGGAAAATACCAAATAAAAGCAAATCAGCGAATCGCACAGCTCAATTCGGTTACTTCAAACGAACAAAGCCATGTGCAATTTGAGCAGCCACAGGTAAATACGTATAATGGATTGGCTGATAAAATAAAGAAACTTCATAAAATATATCTGTTCTTGTTTTTAGCAGGTGTAGTGCTGGTTGCGGTTGGTTTTTTTCTTGTAAATTACACTACGTATGAATATGATTCGTATTATGAGGATTATTATTGGACTAGTCCGTATGATGAATTGGGTGTAGGCTTGGTTATAATTGGAGCTATTGCTTATTTTATCTCAAATATATTTGTATTGGTTATTTTGTCTAATGGGTGGAAATCCATACAAAACTACAAAGGCGTATCGGCTTCTCCAGGGCAAGCTATTGGCTATTTATTTATTCCTTTTTATAATTTTTATTGGTTATTTATAGCTTATCGTCGGTTGTTTATCGAGATGAATGAATATACTCAAACGAAGCATGCAAGTGTAGGTTTTGCGACATTGGTTTGTGTACTTACTGTTATTCCATACGTAGGTATGATTAATTTATTGCTAATGCCAATATTGGCAAGTAAAATAAAAAATAATACATTATTTGTAATCGATAATGTTTAAAATAAGTACATGAACAAAATTAACTAGCGATTTAAAAGCTCGTATTTTAACAACATTAGGGCTAATATTAATATATCGTCTG
>JAOZTL010000019.1:4647-14916 GCA_029942205.1 Bacteroidales bacterium
TTATTTTACTGAATAATATAGATTTACAGAATTGCGTAAGCAACATCAAAAAGGTCGAAGACCTTATGAAATAACACCTATGAAAATAACGATAAACGAAATATTTGCACTGAACGAATTAGGGCAGCGTGAGAATAACGAAGACAGCATTCTGCCTTCCAAAGAAAATGTAACAACCAACGAACGCCTATTTATTGTTTGTGATGGGGTAGGAGGCTTAAACAAAGGCGAAGTAGCAAGCGAATTGGCGAGTAAAGCTTTCAAGCATGGGTTGGAGCTAAAGCGAAAGGAATACAAAACCGAGGTGAGTACCGAAGACGTAATCAACGATGGATTTGAACACATGCAAGCCACTATTGACAGCTATATCGAAGAAAACCCTGAGGTGCGTGGCATGGGAACAACGCTCGTAGCGGTCGATCTGCACGAGCAAGGGCTAAGCGTGGCACACTGTGGCGATAGTCGGTTTTATCATATTCGAGAAGGAAAAATCCTGTGGCAAACCGAAGACCACAGCGTACTTAATGAATTATTGAAACACGGCGTGATAACACCCGAAGAGGCGAAAGAAAGCAGAAACAATAAGATTTCGAGAGCCATACAAGGCAATTTGGTAAAGGAAACCGAAGCGGATATTCATTTCATTTCGGATGTAGCGGCAGATGATTTTTTGTTCTTGTGTTCGGATGGCGTATCGGGTAGTATTTCGGATGATGAGCTGACGGATATTTTGTCGGGCGTAGAAACTACCGAAGAGAAAATGCAAACCATAGAAACGCTTTGTGAGGCAAACTCAAAAGATAATTATTCGGCTTTTCTTATTAGAATTGATGCCGTTGAAAAAACAACCGAAGAGTTGGCGGCTATTCCTGTTGTGGAAGCAGAAACGCCTCCTGCTGCAATTATTGATGAACCAGAAAAAGCCACAATCACACCCAAAGACGAAACAGAGAAAAGCAATGAAGCCGTAGAAACGGATATCGAGCAAAAAGAAGAAATGGGTTCGGTATTTGATAAATATAAAATTCCAATTCTAGCAACAGCAGGCGTGTTGGTGGTTGTTCTTGTATTTTTGTTGCTTCCATCGCGTGGAACTTCGGCAGTAGACAAGCTTTTGTTGCAAGACAGTTTGCTACAAAGTGGTGATAGTTCTGCTAAGTATGGCAGTCGGTTAGAGTTATATCAAGCTTTTGTTGAGAAATATTCGGATAACGAATTTGCAGCGAATGCGCAAGACAGTATTTGGGCTATAATGCTATATAAAGCTAAAAGAGAAGACAACAAAGCTGCTTACGTAAGTTTTATTGATAGCTTAAAAATAACTAAAAATCATAAAAAGATAATTTACTTTAAAGAAGCGGTTGATAGTATTTCATCAAAAACAATGCATCAGTTGAGAAAAAAAAACACCTTAAAAGGGTATGAAGGATTTGCACAACATTTAACAACACAAAATCCGAATAATTATCAAACGAATAAATATTACATAGAATTGCAAGATAGCATTGCAGCAATAAAATACCGAGAAGTCAAAACGATAAATACCAGAGCCGCTTACGAAGTTTTTTTTAAGGAATACCCATTACGGTATAAAGCCGAAAAAGATTCGTTACTTAAAATGTTTGGAGAGCCTGATTCTGTTCCGATAACGAACGAAATAGACACAATAAATATAAAGTAAACTAAAGTTAAGAAAGACATGCAACGGAGTATAAAAATAGGACGAAACGAAAACAATACGATTCGGATAAACAATAACCGAATCAGTAGAGAACATGCCGAGATTGTTCGAGTAAAGGAAAATACGTATTTAATAAAAGACTTGGGATCGGCACACGGTGTTTTTGTGAACGGTAATAAAATAAAACAAACACAAATAGACGGTAATAGTACTGTGTTGTTGGGAAATTTCGAGTTGGATATTCGCTTTTTATTGAATAAATTGGATTCGGATACTTATACCAAAAAAATAAATTATGACGATTTACAGAAACAGATAGAAATAAATAAGCAGTTTTTGCGATTGGAGCAAATTTATGAGCAATACAAAAAGGATAAACAAAAATTGCGGCGAGGTAGCGGGTTGAAAAAAACGGGTGTGCGTGCAGGGCTTGCACTGATTCCTTTTGTTGGCAATGCAATAGGCATTATGGCTGGTGGGTCGATGGATAGCTCGAAGGAAATGGACGATCTGAATGAACAGTTTAAGAAAGATTACGTTTGTCCGAAATGCTTTCATTTTCTAGGATTTGAACCATTTGAAAATCATCAGAAAAGGGGCTATTGCTTTTATTGCAAATCGGAATGGAATAAGTAAATGATTGGCAAAAAAACTTAATCAATGAAACAAAAATTAGCATTAGGACACCAAGAATTTTCAGAAGTTATTGGTAATAACTGTATTTACGTGGACAAAACCGAAACGATTTATAAATTAATCGATCGGGGAAGCTATTATTTTCTATCTCGACCACGTCGGTTTGGTAAGTCGTTGCTGGCAAATACGATAAAAGAACTATTTCTGGGAAACAAAGAACTGTTCAAAGGCTTATGGATTTATGATAAATGGGATTGGACAAAAACGTATCCAGTAATCAAGATTTCGTTTTCAAAAATAGGGCACGATACGCTTGGTTTGGAAAAAGCGATTGATAATCAGTTGAATAAAATAGCAAAATCCAATGGAATTATCTTAAACGAAAATGTAAACTCTTTAAAATTTGAAGAATTAATAGAAAAATTATCCAAAGAAGCACAAGTAGCCATCGTTATTGATGAGTATGACAAGCCCATTATTGATTACATGGACAATGTTCCGCAGGCAGAGAAAAACCGTGATATTCTTAAGAATTTCTATTCCGTATTGAAAGATGCCGATAAATTTATCAAGTTTCTTTTTATAACGGGAGTTTCCAAATTTAGCCATGTGTCTATTTTTTCTGATTTGAATAATTTGATAGACATAACCATTGATCGGAATTATTCGCAGATTGTAGGCTGGACAAAGGAAGAAATAGAAAAATATTTTCCCGATTATATCGAAGAAATTTCGGAAGAGTACCGAGATATTTATCCCGATATAATGCCCGAAATCAAGAAATGGTATAATGGATATTCATGGGATGGACGCACAAGTGTTTATAATCCTGTATCGTTAATGAATCTATTTTCTAAACGTATATTTAAAAATTACTGGTTTGCGACAGGCACGCCTACCATGTTGATGGACATTATCCGTACTCGAAAACTAACGGCTTTTGATATTGAAAATGTTTATATTTCGCCCGAAACGCTGGACAAATACGACTTTAAGGCGATTGATTTTAAATCATTACTGTTTCAAACAGGCTATTTAACGATAAAAAACTACAACACGCTTTATGGCGAGATAACGCTGGGCTACCCCAATCAAGAAGTGGCAAAATCATTTTCGGCGCATATTCTTACCGAATTAACATCAGGTAGGCTGGACGATACCGATAATTTGCTGCATAGAATCCGTCAAAGTTTTATGCAAGACAAAATAGATAAATTTATCGATTACGTAAATCTTCTGCTTCGTGAAATTCCGTACTCCATAGTGGAAGATAAAGAGAATTTTTACCACTCGCTATTTTATCTCATCATGCGAATACAGGGATTTAGTATTGATGCCGAAATATTAACAATCGATGGTAGAATTGATGCCATTGTAAAAACCGATGAGCATATTTATATTCTGGAGTTTAAAATCAACCAATCGGCTCAAAAAGCGATTCAACAGATTAAGGACAAAAAATATGCACTTGGCTATACCGACGATAAACGCCCGATAACACTGCTCGGGATAAATTTTGATACCGAAAAAAAATGTGTAGATGATTATTTATTAGAAAAACTTAATCAATGAAACAAAAATTAGCATTAGGACACCAAGAATTTTCAGAAGTTATTGGTAATAACTGTATTTACGTGGACAAAACCGAAACGATTTATAAATTAATCGATCGGGGAAGCTATTATTTTCTATCTCGACCACGTCGGTTTGGTAAGTCGTTGCTGGCAAATACGATAAAAGAACTATTTCTGGGAAACAAAGAACTGTTCAAAGGCTTATGGATTTATGATAAATGGGATTGGACAAAAACGTATCCAGTAATCAAGATTTCGTTTTCAAAAATAGGGCACGATACGCTTGGTTTGGAAAAAGCGATTGATAATCAGTTGAATAAAATAGCAAAATCCAATGGAATTATCTTAAACGAAAATGTAAACTCTTTAAAATTTGAAGAATTAATAGAAAAATTATCCAAAGAAGCACAAGTAGCCATCGTTATTGATGAGTATGACAAGCCCATTATTGATTACATGGACAATGTTCCGCAGGCAGAGAAAAACCGTGATATTCTTAAGAATTTCTATTCCGTATTGAAAGATGCCGATAAATTTATCAAGTTTCTTTTTATAACGGGAGTTTCCAAATTTAGCCATGTGTCTATTTTTTCTGATTTGAATAATTTGATAGACATAACCATTGATCGGAATTATTCGCAGATTGTAGGCTGGACAAAGGAAGAAATAGAAAAATATTTTCCCGATTATATCGAAGAAATTTCGGAAGAGTACCGAGATATTTATCCCGATATAATGCCCGAAATCAAGAAATGGTATAATGGATATTCATGGGATGGACGCACAAGTGTTTATAATCCTGTATCGTTAATGAATCTATTTTCTAAACGTATATTTAAAAATTACTGGTTTGCGACAGGCACGCCTACCATGTTGATGGACATTATCCGTACTCGAAAACTAACGGCTTTTGATATTGAAAATGTTTATATTTCGCCCGAAACGCTGGACAAATACGACTTTAAGGCGATTGATTTTAAATCATTACTGTTTCAAACAGGCTATTTAACGATAAAAAACTACAACACGCTTTATGGCGAGATAACGCTGGGCTACCCCAATCAAGAAGTGGCAAAATCATTTTCGGCGCATATTCTTACCGAATTAACATCAGGTAGGCTGGACGATACCGATAATTTGCTGCATAGAATCCGTCAAAGTTTTATGCAAGACAAAATAGATAAATTTATCGATTACGTAAATCTTCTGCTTCGTGAAATTCCGTACTCCATAGTGGAAGATAAAGAGAATTTTTACCACTCGCTATTTTATCTCATCATGCGAATACAGGGATTTAGTATTGATGCCGAAATATTAACAATCGATGGTAGAATTGATGCCATTGTAAAAACCGATGAGCATATTTATATTCTGGAGTTTAAAATCAACCAATCGGCTCAAAAAGCGATTCAACAGATTAAGGACAAAAAATATGCACTTGGCTATACCGACGATAAACGCCCGATAACACTGCTTGGGATAAATTTTGATACCGAAAAAAAATGTGTGGATGATTATATTATTGAAAAATAAGGTCTTCGCCTTTTTTGATGTTGCTCACGCATTAGTAAAAAAATAAGAATTTAATTCTGTTTACACTAAAGTCTTTGATCTTACAAATAGCATAAAATGCTGACCTAAAACAATAACGAAAATGCTGAATGAAAAAATTCTGAATTACAAATTAACCCGCCTAATAGGAAAAGGCGGAATGGCTGAAGTATTTGAAGCACAACACGAAAAATTTGAAAATAGAAAAGTTGCGGTTAAAATATTAAATCCAATTTTTACGGCAAACGACATTATCCGTAAGCGTTTTGAGAACGAAGCCAAAATAATGGCAAACTTAGAGCATGCGAATATTGTTAAAGTGGTTGATTTGGACGAACGCCCCGATCGTTTGGCTATATTAATGGAATTGTTGGAAGGCGAGAATTTGAGTCAATTTATGAAGCGACACAAAAAACTCAATTTGCCTGAAATAATCAGTATTTATAGTCAAGCATTAGATGCTTTTGGTTATGCGCATGAAAATAAAATAGTGCATCGTGATGTAAAGCCATCCAATATTTTTATCGAGCAAAATAATACCGTAAAAATCTTAGATTTTGGAATAGCTAAAATCCTGAGTGGCGATTCGTCGATGACTACCACAGGCATACAAATGGGGACGCTCAAGTACATGAGCCCCGAACAGGTAAAAGACTCCAAATACATCGACCATAAAAGTGATATTTATTCGTTAGGTGTTATTTTGCATTACATGCTTGCTGGGAAAGAGCCATATCAAGATAACACGCTTACAGATTACGATATTCGGAAAAATATTGTAGAACAAACATTGCCTCGTTTGCAGAGCAATAACCAGTTTCAAGCGATTATTGATAAATCAACACAGAAAAATGCGGCAAACCGATTTGATAGCTGCGAGCAATTTAAGCAAGAGTTATTGGCTGTTTATGAAGGTGATGACAAAACAATAATTGAAGAGCCGATTTTTAATAAGGCTAAAGAACCAATTATTGCAAAGCCAAAACCGACACCAAAGCCCAAAAAAGAGAAAAAGCCCAAAGAACCACGTGCGCCAAGGAAAAAATTATCGACCAAAGCTAAAAAGATAATGACTTATGGCATTGCGTCTGTGGCTGTTTTATTGTTGGCGTTTGCAAGCTTTAAATTCTTTTCGGGAGGCGTTGATTATGTGCCTGTTTCTGATACCAATGGGCTTGTGGGTTTTGCTGATAAGGATGGAAATTTGGTGATTGATTATGCGTTCTATGATGCAAATGAATTTAAGGAAGGCATGGCTGTTGTTAATTTTTTCGGAAAATATGGCTACATCAATAGCGAAGGAAAATTAATTACAGAATACGAATATGACGAAGCTGCCGATTTTTCAGAAGGTAGGGCTTTGGTCAAGAAAAATGGAAAATACGGTTACATTAGCGATAAAGGAAGTTTGATTATTGGATTCGATTATTTTAATGCCAAAAGCTTTTCGGACGGATTAGCATTGATCGAAAAAGACGGAAAATATGGCTACATCAACAAAAAAGGTGAGTTAGTGATAAATAATGAATTTGATTATGCCATGTCGTTTTCCGAAGGCTTGGCGGTTGCTACTAGCGAAGATGGATTATTTGGCTACATCAATACGGATGGCGAATGGGAAATAAATCCAGAGTTTTCGTATGCCGAAAGATTTTCTGAAGGAAGAGCCGTAACGGCAAAAGATGGATTGATGGGCTACATCAACGATAATGGCGAATTGATGGGCGAATATGCTTATGAAATGGCATATCCGTATTCAAACGAAATAGCTTTGGTGCTTAAAGATCAAAAGTATGGTTTTATTAATACTTCGGGAGAATATGTTGCTGAGCCTCAATTTGATGAAGCATCTAGCTTTTACAAAAAAGAGAATGTAGCAGTTGTTATCAATAAAGGAAAAAAAGCAGTACTGAATGCCGATGGTGAGCTAATTACCGATTGGTATACCAATGTACAAGTAAAAGATTATGGCATATTGAAAGTGGAAAATAACGGACAATTTGCGGTTTTTAATTTGGAAGGTGAAATCATTAGCGATTGGTACGATGAAATAGGAAAAATAAAAGAAGGAATTACCAAAGTGCGGCAACAAAACAAATACGGCTTTATTCGCATCACTGGAGAAGAATTTATTGCTCCTATTTATATGCAAGTGGCTGATTTTCAGAACGGATTTGCTTCAGTCAAACAAAACGATTATTTCCAAATTATAAATATGGACGGAGAGCTACTGACAGACGAGCAATTTGACGATGCAGGTAGTTTTAGCAATAACCGTATTCGAGTGAAGAAAGAAGAAAAATGGGCTTATTTAGATCCATCAGGAATGATCGTTGTGGATTATCAATACGATGATGCTGCCGATTTTATGGGCGAATATGCAGGAATAGAGCAAGATAAAAAATATGGATTGATCGATGTTAATGGAAACTTATTGGGAGGATTAGAAGAAGGCAACGATTTGTATAATCTTATGTACGCTATCAATTATGCTGTTTTAGAAGCAGATGAGAAAACGTTGTTTATATTTCAATCGGGGACTGTGGAGCAAAAAGAAGGCAACATCAGTAAGTTTGATGGATTGAATTTCATCTTCAAAAAAGAAAACAAATATGCCTTAGCCGATAAAAAGGGGCAAATGCTTAGTGGATTTGATTATGAAGAGATTGATGACTTTGAAGAAGGCATGGCAATGGTGAAAAAAGACGATAAAGTTAATTTTATTGATCGAGATGGGCATGTTATTTCTACAACTTGGTATAAGGATGCAGAAGAATTTACCGAAGGCTATGCGCTTATTGCTGGCGATGATGATAAAATTGGCTATTTGAGTGCCGAAGGGCAGCCGTTTCTTTTTGGACAATACGATGATATTGACGAATTTAGTAACGGATTGGCTGTGGTTGAAAACGAAGACAGTGATGAGGCTTTGATTAATCGCAGCGGGCAAGTGCAAGGAGCTTGGTATGATGGCGTTTCGCTATTAGGCAAAGGCATGGCAAGGGTCAAAAAAGACGATAAATATGCCGTAATGACTCGATCAGGCAATTTGATTTCGGGCTTTGATTATGACAATATTGGCTCATATAATTATGGGCTTGCAAAAATCAAAAAACAAGACAATTACGGCTACATGAACAGAGAATTGCAGGAAGTAACTTCTCCGATTTATGAATATGTTTATGACTTTTCGGATGGATATGGACGTGTACAACAAAATGACAAATACGGAACAGTTAATCGAATTGGAAAAATTGTAATTTCGCCTCAGTACAGCTCATTTTCAGCTTATTCTTGGTATAATATCGTGAAAAATAATGACGATAAATATACATACATTCTGAATAATGGAAAACAAATAGGTAGCTGGTTTGATGAGGCAAAATCGTTTGATTTGGATATTGCTCGTGTGAAAAAAGACAGCAAATGGGCTCTGTTGAATGGCGAAGGAAATGAAATTTCTAGTTGGTATGACGAAATTAGCTCATTTTCGGAAGGCTTTGCTTACGTAAAATCTAATGATTTGTACGGCTATATTGACAGAACGGGCGACGTGAAAATTCAAGTTCAATATTCGGATGCAGAGGAATTTGATGACGGAATTGCGCTTGTCGAAAACAACGACAAAGAAGCTTACATCAACCAACAAGGCGACTTGGTACTTGGCTGGTACGACGAAATATCGACTAGCAACGGTTTGTATAAAGTGAAAGAGAATGATAAATATGCTTACTACACCATTAATGGCGAATCGATTACGGAGTGGTATACTTATTTAGGATCATTTTATTATGGCTTAGCTTATGCCAAAAAAGGCGAATATTATGGCTATATCAACACATCGGGAACAGAAGTAATCCAGTTTAGCTACCAAGATGCATGGAGCTTCTCCTATGGCATGGCTAAAGTGAAGAATAATGATAAATATGCATTAATCAACACCAAAGGCGAAACAATCAGTAAGTGGTATGATTACCTGAGTATCAAAGGAAAAGATAAAATACAAGTACGAGAAGGTGATAGTTATGGAATTATTAATAGCAACGATAAAATTATTGTACCTATTAGTTATGATGAAATAGATGTCGAAGGCGAATACTTTGTGGTAAAAGACGAATCGGAAGAAGAAGTGCTTGTTTTCAACAGTAAAGGCACAAAAATAATTAGCGGACTAACGATTCCCGAAAAATCGTGGAGCTACGACTCTAGCGATGAGGTATATTCGTGTAATTTTTATGCTTGGAAAAAGGGTAAACGAGGATTTTTATTAGCCACCACAGACGTAGAAATGACCAAAAGCGATGATAATTATTTAGTACTCGAATGGAAACATAAGTACGACAAATCGTACCCGACAGATGGCTTTGGAGTGTATATTTACAACAATGCTACCGACTCTTACGATGTAATTTGGGATAAAGAAAAGCAAGAATTAAACTCCGAAGATTATTACAGCGAGCGCATTTCATTATCCGAATATTCGGGTAGTGTAGGTATTATTTTAGTCGGATTTTCGGGCTATGGACAAAATCTGTATGTTCGTAATGTTCGGTTAGAGATCAATGGTAAAAAGAAAGCGGCCGAAATGATTCTATTATAAGACACTCGATCGTCCGCAGGGCTTTCCAACGTTTGGATTACCCCATACATTATAAAACACATGTAGAGCCATGCCGTGACGTGGCTCTAAACGTCCGTAGAATTATCTGGTTCAAACAGTTTGACGCTCAAATGCCTGTGGACGATTTGAGCTCTTCTTGCTGTACATGAGCTAAATTATTGATAGCGTAAAAAAGTAGTGACTTTACTCATTCTTAATTTTATTTA
>JAOZTL010000020.1 GCA_029942205.1 Bacteroidales bacterium
ACAGGATTCTCTAAAATTAGACACAATAGAAAAAATAGTAAAGCAAAAGACAGTTGTTGATGGCTTTGTTATTGCTATCGAGACACTCGAAGCTGGCGAGCAACTTGCCGATAGTTTAAAATATTACATTGTAGATCAAGCAGAAACATACGAAACGGTAGAAGTGGTAAGGTATTCGAATGATATTATTGCTTTGTTTTTCAGATCGGTAGAGTTGCGGGAAGACATTGGCGACGAAGATCCAAACTGTTTTTTGACAGTTGCTACTTACGATCAAAATGGAAAAAACTTAGCAAGTGTGTCGTTTGATGAAAACATGGAGGATGAAACAAATTATTGGGCTTTCAATGATGTTTTTTCAGATAATACTGTTTGTCGTACATTTGTTGATTTAGAATCGAATTATTTCCATACGGTTGGCTGCATTTATTATAAAATAACGAAAAAAGGTGATATTATTGAAATGCTTGATTATGAGGGTATTCTTGTGGAATTTCCTAATAGAGAAGCAATAATTAGTGATATTCGGAAAAAATTCAAACAAGTAAGTACAAATGAAAATTTGAAAACTAGAAATGTAAATATGGATGGAGAGGCTGTTGAAGGTGCGTGGGTTGTTAGTTTTTATGATAAAAATAAGCTAGTAATGATGGAGGCTACTTATGGAGGCGAATCAGGGTCTAGTATTTCGCAAATGTACATTCATGATGGTAATTTTTTCTTTAGTTATGTTGTTGATAAGTATTATAATGAGCATATTATGTCGGAAAATTTTGATACGGAAAAAAGTAAAATTGTCGAAAAACGCTACTATTATGATCCAAGTATGGCATTGATTCGATTTATCGAAAACAAAGAGAAAGTAGAAGAATATGCACAATTGATAGAATTAGAAAAAGAAAATATATCGGAATATTATAAATTACGGATTGTTTCTAATTATCGTTATGTACCTAGATATTAACATATTCGATCTGTTTAATTTTGCCGACACAAGTGTGTCAGCAAAATTAAATAGGTGAGATTTGACTGTTTATTTTTTTTGAGTGATAACAAAAACGAATGGAATTGCTCCTACTGCTAAAAAAGCAGAAAACAGAAATACTTGCTCTAAACCAAACCAATCACCAAAATATCCTGTACTAAATGCGCCAATTGCATGGATTATAAAGTTTGTGGTCATGTACATTCCATTAAGAAAAGCTGGACGTGCTGTTTTCTTGTCTTGAACGAGAGCCAATAAAACAGAGCCTGATGAAAGTAGAAAAAAGCCTAAAACAATCAATAACGGAATGCTCATCACACTGTCTTTGAAGTAAACGAACAAGAACATAATGATGGGAGTTGCGACGGATGAAATAAGTAACGTGTATCGACGACCAATTCGGTCGGAAATGCCGCCAGCAGCAAATGTTCCAGCTGCGCCAGCAAATTGGTAAATGGCTAAATTAATGCCGCCTACCCAGAGGCTTTCTCCTTGTGAAGTCAAATAAGTAGGTAAAAATACACTTAAAGAAGCACGCATTACAGACGAAAAAATTAGAAATCCACTAATGGATAGAAAAAAAGGTAAATATTTGCGAAATTCATCCGATATTTTTCCACTTTCAATTCGTTGTTGTGCTGTTTGGTGAATTGAAATATCACGAAGCTTGAAATATAGAACCAAAGAAACGATGAATGCCAGTGGTATCAAGCGGTATGTACCATCGAAGCCCCAAAGTGAAATCCCAGCCAATACGAATAACGGTCCCAATGTACGGGCTAATTCACCTCCCAACATATAAAAACTCATGCCTAGTCCTACTCGATCTCCTGCACTTTTTTTAATCATTACTGGAGTAGGAACATGAAAAAAAGTAGAGCTAATCCCCATTATAAATAATAATATTGCTAATACGGTAAAATTTGGCGACATTCCAAGCAAACTCATTACAGTTCCTGTAACAAAAGGTGCTGCAATAACGGCATATCGCAAACTTGTTTTGTCGGCAAGCATACCTACAAATGGATTGGCTAATGAGGGAAGGCGTTGAATAATATTTAATATGCTTGCTAAAGTGTAGCTTATTCCTAATTTTTCGATCAATAACGGAAGTACTGGTGCTAAAAAAGAAGAATAAATATCATGAACAAAATGACCTATTGATATTACAATAACTTTATCAAATCGTTTTGTTTTTTGTTGATTTTCCATGTTTTCTATTTTTATGGTCTTCTGATTGATGACTTGTGCTAAATTGTTTTTGATAAGTTATTGATTATGAGAGTTGTTACATTAGTACGTAAGCAACATTAAAAAGGTCAAAGACCTTATTCTTCGGCTAATTTGTTTAGTGTTTCGATGATGTGAGAGCTACCCCAGTCAGACGCACCAATTTCACGTACAATGATTTTTCCTGATTTGGAAATAATAAAAGTTGTCGGAATGCTCTCTGTTTCAAATGGTTTTGGTAATTGGTAATTGGAACTAAATACAGGAAAAGTGAATTCTTTATTTTGAATGAATGGCTGAACTTTAGATATTTTTTCATTACTTAACACCACTAATTGGATGTTTTCATTATTTTCTATTTCATCATAAAGATTCTGAATACTAGGCATTTCGGCAACACAAGGAGGACACCAAGTCGCCCATAAATTCAAGAAAATGACTTTTCCTTTATAATCGGATAAATTAAGCTCTTTTCCTGATAAATCGAGCATTGGGTAATTAAAATCATCAGCGGTAAGTTGTTTTGCATCAGTAGATTCCTGTACTTCAGGGGCAATTACAAATGCTTTAATTTTGTTTACACCGCCCATTATTTGTGCTCGTGTAGATGGAATAATCATGCCAATTATAAGCATGATAAATATAAAATCTCCTGCAATATTTGCTTTTGATTTTGTCGAAAAATACATTTTTATTTTATTTTTTATTTTATCTATCATGTTATTCCTTGAATTGAAAAAAAGTAATATTCGTATTTATATAAATATCTGTATATAACAAAAAACCGACAAGCAAAAGAATGTCGGCTTTAATGTAAGTTAAAAAAAATTAATTATCTGGGTATTCTTTTTTGAAATTTTTCCAGTATTCGGCAATTGTTGCTTTCATTTCTTTACTTAAAATAAGTAATCCTAATAAGTTTGGAATTGTCATTAACGCAATGGTAATGCCCGAAAGTATCCAAATAATGGTTGTATCCGTGAATGAAGCAAGGAAAAAACCAGCAACATAAAACAAGCGGTAAAATATGACTGATTTAGGACCAAAAATAAATGTCATCGATCGATCGCCATAATATGACCAAGAAATTGCCGTTGAAAAAGCAAAAAGCAATAGTCCGATAGACACAATGTACTGCCCCCAATGACCAAAAAAGCTACGAGTAAAAGCGATTGTTGTTAGTGGTGCGCTGTGAATCAGTGATTTACCCTCTATTACGTAGTTGTTTCCTGCATTTTCTGTAAATTCAATTTTTCCTTTTTTGATAGGAATCACGCCTGTAAATGGTTTTTGATCTAACGATACGCGAATGTTTTCGGCTATCGAGCGAGCATGTAATATGCTTAAGTCATTCGTTATTTGTCCGTTTTCTATGTTTAATTGACCATTGAAAACCGTGATTTTTTCAGTTCCGCTTAAATGGTTGTAAAGTGCTTCTTTATCAGCTTCATTTTCTTCTGTATAGCTCGAATTAAGCACTTCGATGTCTGCATATTGAAATTGATTCTCGAATTTTTCATTCCAGACTCCTGACGAAAGAAGCACCAATCCTGTTAGCGTACAAATGATAATGGTGTCGATAAATGGCTCTAATAAAGCAACCATTCCCTCAGATACAGGCTCTTGTGCACGTGCTGCGGCGTGTGCGATTGGTGCAGATCCTTGACCCGCTTCATTTGAAAAAAGTCCTCTATTTACGCCTCTGTTGAATGCAAAAGCCAAACTTGCACCTAAGAAACCGCCTGTGGCAGCCGATCCTGTGAAAACGTCAGCAAAAACAGCAATTGTAGAAGGAATAATATTTTCATAATTGTAGGCAATTACACTTATTGCTCCGATAAAATAAATAAGAGCCATTGCTGGCACTAATTTCTCTGTAACCTTTGCTATTCGCTTGATTCCGCCAATAATTACAATTGCAAGAAGTACGGATAAAACTGCACCAGTAACGATATGCTGTATACCAAAAGTAGTAAATAAGGCGTTTGAAATACTATTAATTTGTGGTAAGCTTCCTGTGCCAAATGAAGATAAAATTGTAGCTCCTGCAAAGAAAATTCCCATCCATTTACCTGTTTGTAGTATTTTCCCGTTTTTCATTTTTATATTCAAACGGTGTTTCATGTAGTACATTGGTCCTCCCGATATACTTCCATCGGGGAGTGTTTCACGATATTTGTGCGAAAGAGTTACTTCTACAAACTTGGAAGTCATACCGATAGCCGCCGTTACTAACATCCAAAAAAGTGCTGCGGGACCGCCCAAGTGAATGGCTAATGCTACTCCTGCAATGTTTCCTGTACCTACTGTTCCTGAGAGTGCTGTTGTAAGTGCTTGAAAATGAGACGTGTCTCCAACGTCGTCTTTTTTATCAAATTTTCCTTGAACGATTTTCAAAGCATGTCTAAAATATCTTATTTGAGGAAATTTTAGATAAATAGTAAAAAAAACTCCTGTTCCTAGTAATAAAAAGACAAACCATTGAGAACCTCCGATTAGAGCATCTATGGATTGAAAAAGCTGGTTTAGTACTTGCATAAAATTGTGTTTTTCGATAAAATAAAATTGAAGTGGTAAAAGTAAAATTTTATGTTAGGGAGTCAAAATTTTTATGAACATAAAATGATTTTTTTAAATCAGTCTTCATTTTTTATTTTGCATTTCAAGTGCATTTATTTTAATTGTCTTATTATTAGTGATTTATAAGTATATTTTAATTCCTTTTGGACAAAAAAATAAAGGTTTGCTTATTTTCCGATAATTTTAATTAGATTTGTAGAATAAACCTATTAAAAAAAATATTATGAAAAAAACAGTATTGATTGTTTTATTTGCTTTCGGGCTAATAAACGTTTTTGGACAAGAAGAAGATAAAAAAACGGAAAATGTAAAAACAGGCTTTAGCATGGGAGCAATTCCTGTAATTGCCTATAATTCAGACGAAGGGCTTAAATATGGCGCATTAGCCAATATTTATTTATATGGAGATGGCTCACGCTATCCAAAATACGATCATTCTATTTATATGGAATGGTCTCGGACAACCAAAGGTGGCGGAGTGAACAGAATTACCTATGACTCAGACCGTTTGATTCCAAATATACGCACAACTGCCGATATTGCATTTTTGACAGAAAAAGCACTTGATTTTTATGGATTTAATGGATATAAAAGTTTGTATAATCCAAATTTTGCCGATTCTACGAGTGACGAATATATTTCTTCTCTTTATTATCGCTTGGAGCGGAAACAATTACGCTTACAATTTGATTTTCAGGGAGATATTATCGAACAGAAACTGCGCTGGTTAGCAGGATTTGCATATTATGGAATCGATATTGCAAGTATTGATAGAGAAAATTACACGGATGAGCCAACATTAATCCCTACGGGTACTCAGTTGTTATATGATAAATATGTAAATTGGGGGGTGATTCCTGAAAATCAGGCACTTGGTGGTGATGTGAGTTTTTTCAAATTCGGTGCTGTATTCGATACACGTGATAATGAGCCAAATCCGAATAAAGGAATGTGGTCAGAAGCATTATTCTTAGTTGCGCCATCGTTCATAGGCAATGATGATAATTTTACTAAAATCATGCTTTCTCATCGACAATATTTTACATTAGTACCAAATCGATTAACATTTGCGTATAGAGCAAGTTATCAGGCAAAATTATCAGGAACTATGCCTTTTTATATGCAATCATTTGAATTTAATTCAAAAAGCACCAACGAAGGTTTAGGCGGAAGCAAGAACTTACGAGGGATTCTTCGTAACCGAATTATTGGCGATGGCTATACTTTTGCGAATGCTGAATTTAGATGGAAAGCTTTGAATACTAAAGTTTTCGGGCAGAATTTTTACATTGGACTAAGTAGCTTTTTGGATGCAGGACGAATTATTGATCCTTTTAATATGGATTTGTCTGGAGTACCTAATAATGAGCTAGCTAACTTTTATGTAGATGATGAAAACTGGCATTTAACTTTAGGTGCAGGTATTCGTTTTGCATTGAATGATAATTTCATTATTGCCGTAGATTACGGAACAGCTCTTGACGAAAGAGACGGAACTTCAGGACTATACATTGGTCTTAATTGGTTATTTTAAATACATAAATTATATAACAATACTCGAATCAGCTTCGGGTATTGTTTTTTCTATTTTTGGTAATAATATTTTTGTAGGTAGTCGTGTCGTATCTAATAAACCGAAAACATACTGGAATGTACCAAAAATAACTTTTGTACGTATATTTGCAAGCACTACTAGTATTGCTTCATTTTTAGAATCGTACATTAATAATGCATTATTGCCACGCCACCAACCGCTGTGATAAATCATGTCGCTGCCATCTTTACATTTCAAAATGCGCCAACCCAATCCATAATTTCTTGCTCCTTTACGTTCTGGACTTTGAGGAGAAAATGATTCGTCAAGTAACTCTTTACTAATCAGATCACCAGCCAGTAAGGCTCGCTGAAAACGAAATAAATCTTCGACTGTAGAATAGATACCTTTGTCACCCAAAACACCATCTTGATATACAGGCAAGGCTTGCGTCCATTTGTAATGATAGCCAGTAGCTGAATTTGGTATTCGTTCACGTTTTCCTCTGATAAACAGGCGAGTATCTTGCATTCCACAAGGCACAAAAATGTTTTTCTCCAAAAAATCAGCAAAAGGCAAAGCTGAAACTTTTTCTACAATCAAAGCCAAAAGCATGTAATTTGTATTGCAATAATTAAATCGATAATTGGGAGGATAATAAAGCAGAGGAATGCTATCTGTCATTAAATCAAGTACTTCATTGTTGTAGATTGGTGTTATTTTATCGGTATAACGTTCACAAAAATAAATATAATTAGACAAACCAGAGCGATGCGACAGTAGCATACGAATTGTAATTCCTTTGTAAGGAAAATTTGGTAAGAAGTATTGTACTAAATCATCAAGCGAAATTTTTCCTTGATCGACAAGCATTAATACAGCCGTTGCCGTTATTGGCTTTGATACAGAAGCCAATTGAAACGAAGTACGTATATTTAGTAAACGTTTTGATTGATAATTTGCCCATCCGTACGACTTTTTGAATACAATATTGTTTTTGTGGGCAAATAACACATTTCCATTAAATCGAGTTTTTTGATGAAGTTTTGTAAACAAAGAGTCAATTGAAGGTGCTATTTTTAGCGAATCGTATACTAATAAAGATTCACTTGTATTTTTTAATGGATTAGCTGCTCGTTTTAGATCCTTATTACATGATAAAATAAGGATTAAACTTAAAAAAAATAGTGTTTTAATTTTCATTAATTGGGATAAAATTGTTTTTTTTTAATAATACATTATAATTTGACTCGAATAACTTTATCCGATTCTGCATAATATAAAAAACCTTCTATTGGTTTATTTTCAATATCGCCTACAAGTCGCATGTACTCTTGCACTTGAGCTTTATGGTCGGGCATTTTTTCGCCAAATTTATAGTCAATCACAATAGCTTTTTGTTCATTGACTAAAATCCGATCAGGAATTCGCATTTCTCCATTGGACATCAATAATGCTTGCTCGGTGATTACTTTCCAACTATCAGAGAACCAGTAACTAATGGATTTTCTGCTCATTATTTCTTTCACTTTTATTTTTAAGTCATCACGCTCAATACCAGATAATTGTCCAGAATAATAAAACTCACCTAAAACAGAATCCAAGTCAGCTTTTGATTTTATTTGCGCCATTATTTGATGCATTATTGTTCCATAATTGACTCTATCTCTCACTGATTCAATACTTTTAATAAAAAAATCATCGGAATGATAATGTATTGATAATTTATCTTTCCAAATGTGATTTGGATAATCATCTACTCGAAAAACATTTTCGTCTGATGTTTGTTTTTTGTATTTATCTTTATCCGTGTATTTATAGGCAGTTGCATTTTCGTAAATCATCGCAGAAGAAATGAACTCTTTACTTAACGAAATGTGTTTTTTATCTGCACTTTCTATTTCTGTTGATTTTGTAATAGTTTTATATAATAAATCATCTATTGATGAAAAAGAATCACTTGTTTTTCGAGGAGCAATTATAATTAATTCTTTTTTAGGACGTGTAAATGCTACATAAAGCATGTTTAATGCGTCCATATTTTGGTATAATTTTTCATCAAAATAGTCCTTTCTGTAAATCGTATTTACCAGTTCTTTTTTGTAGCTAAGAGGCAGATAATCAAACTTATTGAATGGAGCTTTGTTTGGAGCAGCCCAAATCGTGGGGCTAGTGAAAATACTATTACTTTCTAAAGTCCAATCACAAAAAGGAATAATTACTACATTGAAAGCCAGACCTTTAGATTTATGAATAGTCATTACTTGTAGTGCATTTTGTTTGTTCGATAATTGAATGGAAGTGTCTTTTCCTTTTGTGTCCCACCAGTCTAAAAAGCCAGCTAGATCGGAGTTTTTACGAGTCATATAACTCATTACACTGTCCTCAAATCGACGAATATATGGAAATGTTTCGTCTTTCAAATGTAGCCCAAAAATTAGAATTATCTCTTCAACCATCTCAAATAGAGATAGTTTCATTAGTTCTGATTTATTTTGAACAAATTTTTCGGGTAAATAGTCGAGTAATAAATCATCTTCAGCAACAGAAAATAATTCATCCAAATGATCCGTTTTATTATCGGTCAGTTTATTGTATTCGTAGCATAAGGATGCTAGATTAATAGAGTCTCGTTCGTCGTACAAATATTTTAGTGAATTAATGATAATTCTTACAGCATGTGAATTTTTTATATAAAGTGAATCTTGCGAAATAATATCATAAGAAATAGCTCCAACTGCCTCATTCATATAGTCTAAGAGCATATCCACTACTTGTTTTCCTTCACTGTTTTTTCGGACTAAAATAGCAATATCTTTTGCTCTATAATTTTTATTTTTTAGTAATGTATTTATTGTTTCAGGAAGAATATCTGCTATATTTTCTTTCCATCCATTTTTAGATTCTCCTTTATTTTTTGGGATGAAATGTACTTTTACTCGTCCTCCTTGTTTTGCTTTTGTTGGTGCAAGTAGTTGGTAACTATCTTGATAAGCGTCAGTTAGTATTTTATCATAATTTTCGTCGATCAAGATTTGTCTTTCTTGCTCGTCTGTCATTGTTTCTATTTCTTTATTTATCTCATTTTGAAGTAATTTGGGAGCTAATCGAAAAAATTCATTGTTAAAATCGACAATATTTCTTTCGCTACGCCAATTGGTATCTAATGATTTTTCGGCAATCTGATTTGCACCAACATCTTGAGCCACTTGCTGTAATAAAAGCTTCCAATCGCCTCCACGCCAGCGATATATCGATTGTTTAACATCACCTACAATCAAATTATACAGCGATTCAGACATTGAATTAAGTACTAAAGGCTTGAAATTTTCCCATTGAAAGCCCGAAGTATCTTGAAATTCATCAATTAAAATATGCTGAAAACGATGTCCTATTTTTTCATAAATAAAAGGTGCATCATTATCTGCAATAATTTCTTTTAACATTTGAGTGGTGTCGGATATAAGCAAAATGTTATTTTCATCTCGATAAGTAGGTAGAATTTCTGCAATATCTGCCAAAATTCCAAATGAATGAAAGTTAGCAAGCGTGTTTTTAGCAGACAAGTACATGCTATAATTTGTTTGAAATTCACTTACTGCATCTTGTAATATATTCGATAATTCAGGATAAATATTTTCTGCTTTTGCTTTTAGTTGTGCTTCTGTTTTTTTAGCAGTCCAAGAATCAACGGAATCCAGCATTTTGAGTAAGGTAACTCCTGGTTCAAAATCCTTTGAAGTTTTTTGGAATACAATTTTTTTTGTCAAATAATTGGTGAGAATTGTGAAATTGCGTCCAATTGTTGTTTCCAATATTTTGTGATTGTTTAAAATCTGAATGGCGTTGTTTCCAAAATCACGCATTTTTGACTCAAAGTCTCTTCGTAGTTTTAGTACGTCATCGTATAATAAAAGTAAGTTTTCTTTATTCTTTTTTGCTGTTTTTTCTTTTTCTTCTTTTGTCAGTCCTGTATTTGCAAAACTTTGAAACCGTTCTTTAAAAATTTCTTTGGTCAAATTTGCCATTTCAGAACGAAAATCCCAATTTTTGCCATCATCAATCTTATAACTCGCATATTTGATTAGCCAATTTTGCAGGTTTTTATCCGTTCCTATTTTCTGATAAAGCATTTCTGTCAGGTCTTTAATTACCTGATCTTGATCCATTTCTATCTGATAGCCTGTTTGTACACCTATTTCATAAGAAAATGATTTGATTACTTTTTGGACAAAACTATCCATTGTACTTACCGAAAAGTCGGAATAATTATGTAAAATTTTATTCCGAATATCCATTGCTCGCAAAACAATTTTTTTGTTATCCCAATTAGGGAAATTATTTTTTATTGCCTGAAAATGAGCCGATTTTGTTCCTTTGTCAATTATTTCATTAATTTCTTCCAGAATGCGAACCTTCATTTCTTCGGCAGCTTTGTTTGTAAAAGTTACTGCTAAAATGCGGCTAAATTTATCCGAAAATTCAAAGGCTAGTTTGAGATATTCTTGAGTTAGTGTGTGCGTTTGGCCCGAGCCTGCCGATGCTTTGTAGATTTGAAGATTTTGCATATTTTTGACTGAAATAAAAAAAAAGAATTGCCTGTTTTAATAGAAAATAGGCAATTCGTTATATATACTGAAATACTATCATAATTATTAATTTAAAATATTTCTTTTCTGCCTGTTTTCACTCAAAATTATTCCATAACACAGGCTATGTAAGAATTTTATGAAAAAACAAACAAAAAATAATTCATTTTCTAAATCCCAATTATAATAGCAATTCAGTATAGATTAAAACTTATTCTGTAATACCCAGTAAATCAAACATAAAGGCATATTCTAAGGCTGTTTCGCGATAACGCTTAAAACGTCCCGAAGCACCGCCATGACCAGCTTCCATGTTTATTTTAAATAATAATGGATTTTTATCTGTTTTCATTACACGTAATTTTGCTACCCATTTGGCTGGTTCCCAGTATTGTACTTGAGAATCGTGTAAGCCCGTAGTAACCAACATGGCAGGATAATTTTTTTTCTCCACATTGTCGTACGGCGAGTAAGAAAGCATATAATGGTAATACACAGAGTCTTTGGGGTTGCCCCATTCGTCAAATTCGCTTGTTGTTAGCGGAATAGATTCGTCAAGCATTGTAGTAATTACGTCTACAAATGGCACTGCTGCTATCACTCCTTTGTAAATTTCTGGTTTTAAATTGACGATAACACCCATTAGCAAGCCGCCAGCACTTCCGCCCATAGCAAAAAGCTTGTCTTTATTGGTGTATTTTTCGCTAATTAAGTGTTCTGCACAAGCATTAAAATCAGTAAATGTATTCATTTTCTTTAATAATTTACCATTTTCATACCAATCTCTACCCAGTTCTTGTCCTCCTCTAATGTGCGCTATTGCATACACAAATCCACGATCGAGTAAGCTCAAGCGAGTTGAATGGAAAGCTGCATCAATGCTGTAACCATAAGATCCATAAGCATATAGCAATAAAGGATTGCTTCCATCAAGTTTTATACCTTTTTTATATACCAATGAAATAGGTACTTGCGTTCCGTCCGAAGCTGTTGCATACAAACGTTTTGATTCGTAATTTATAGGATCAAAATCACCTACAACTTCTTGTTGTTTAAGTAGTTCCTTCTCTTTACTCACCATGCTATAATCGAATGTTGAGCTTGGAGTTGTCATAGAAGAATAAGCATAACGTAAAGTTTCAGTGTCTAATTCTGGATTATATGTCACCCAAGCAGAGTAAGTTTCTTCACCAAAGTTTAGATAATGTTCTGACTTATCTGTCTGATTAATAATGCGTATTTGCGTTAAACCTTTTGCACGTTCGTCTATTACCAAATAATTTTTGAATACTTCTATTCCTTCCAGCAATACGTCGTTACGATGAGCAATAATTTCCGTCCAGTTGTCTTTAGATGTCTTATTATCAGGAGTTTCCATTAACTTAAAATTTTTCGCTCCATCCATGTTTGTTACCACATAAAATTTATTGTCAAAATGTGTAATAGAATATTCTAAACCACGCTCACGAGCTTGAAAAATAGTAAATTTAGCATCTGGTTTGCTTGCATTCAAAATTTGATATTCGGTAGTAAGCGTGCTCGATGAACCAATAAGAATAAAATCATTTGTTTTTGACTTGTAAACATAACAACTGAATGTTTCATCTTTTTCTTCAAAAACAATGTTATCTTTACTTGAATTTGTTCCTAATAGATGTTTGTGTATCTTATTTGAACGCAATGTTTGTTCATCCTTCGTTGCATAAAATATGGTTTTATTGTTATTTGCCCAAGTAATCCCACCATTAGTCAAAGGAATTGTTTCTTCATAAATTTCATTTGTTTCCAAATTTTTGAAATAAATCGTGTATTTTCGTCTACTAACTGTATCCACGCTGTAAGCCAGTAACTTATTATTAGGGCTAATACTCATTCCTCCCAATTGGAAATAGCTTTTACCTTCTGCCAATTCATTGGCATTCAGTAAGATTTCTTCATCGGCTTCCATTGTTTCTTTTTTACGACAATAAATAGCATGTTCATTACCTTCTTCATATCGATTGTAGTAAAAATATCCATTTTCTTTGTATGGAATAGATTCATCCGTTTGTTTGATTCGTCCAACAATTTCGTTGAATAGTTTCTCTTGAAAAGCCTCCGTATGTTGCATCATTGTGTCGGTGTAGGCATTTTCACGGTTTAGGTAGTCGATTACATCAGGATTTTCTCTGTCATTGAGCCAGTAGTAATTATCAATCCGTGTGTGTCCGTGCGTGGTTAGCTCTTTGACTTTTTGCTCTACAGTAGGAGCATTAGGCTCTTCGGTCGAATCACCTTCGGTGTTGCATGACATTCCGAATAGTACAATTGCGACCACAAAAACGTAAATTTTTCTCATAATTTTGTTTTTTTGTTTTGATTATAACTTAAATTTCAAGGCATAAGCCTTTTTTGTTAAAAAAAACGAATGTACAAAAAACTTTTGGTTCTTTCTCTTTTTTTCTGGCAATTTTTAGAAATCATCAAAAAAGAGGGAAATACTTTTGTTTTTTGATTCAAAAAAAAATAACTTTGTATTTCAAAGTACTTTTCGATAAAATGAAAAATAAAAATAAACATTTAGACGATTTGACAGAGATACGCTCCATTATGGAACGAGCATCTCGATTTATTTCATTAAGCGGATTATCTGGTATTATCATTGGTAGTGCAGCAATTATTGGTTCATTGGTTACTTATTGGTATGTGTATATTTACTTACTAAAAGCAAATGAAAATATATTTTTTAAAACATTAAACCAATCAACAGAATCGATATTATTGATTAGTATGAATGCATTTATTATATTTATAATAGCAATTAGTTCAAGCATTTTTTTTACGACTAAAATGTCGAAAAAGAAAGGATTACCTATTTGGGACAATACGGCTAAAAAAATGCTAGAGAATTTAAGTATTCCTCTTTTTACAGGAGGTTTGTTTATATTAATATTATTATTTCGTAACGAAATAAAATATATTGTTTCTCTAATGTTACTTTTTTATGGGTTGGCTCTTTTGCATGCCAGCAAATACACGCTTTCCGACATAAAATATTTGGGTTACATACAAATATTTCTTGGATTGTTATCAGCTATTTGGTATCCGTATGGTCTTTTATTTTGGGCTATCGGTTTTGGAATTATGCATATTATCTATGGACTTTTGATGTATAATAAATACGAACGACCAACAAAGGAGCAGTAAGCAGCTAGGCATGAAAGACGTTTTTCCGCATATCAACAAACTGTTTGAAAGTAGAATAAGACTTGGAGTAATGTCTATTTTGGTTGTAAACGAATGTGTCGATTTTAATGCACTAAAAGACTTTCTGCAAGTAACTGATGGTAATTTAGCTAGTCATTTAAAAAGTTTAGAGAGAAATAATTTTATTATGGTGAAAAAGCAGTTTATCGGGCGAAAACCAAATACAAATTATAGTGTTACCGAGATAGGTGAAAAAGCATTTAGCGAGCACTTAAATGCATTGGAAGAGATAATCAAAATAAAGAATAAAAATACGGAAAAAAGAGAATGAATATGATGCCTTATTTCTATTCAATTTATTTGTTATAAGTATATTACGGAAGGTCAAGTCGTATCAATAAAGGAAAATACTTTGGAAGGAGCTTTGAAAAAATCTTTTTTTTTATCCTTTAGCTTTGTATTTCAAAGTACTTTTAATTTATATTTAAAAAATCACAAGGAAAATTATGAAAAAAATAAAATCTCAATTTTTAAGTACAATATTATGTATTTTTATTTTTTTTCCTCCTACGAATAATGATTTTTTTTCATTTATGAGGGAAATAACACGTTTCATTTTTAATGTCTTAGGTAAAATATTTTTATTTTTTGCTGAAAAAAACATATAATTATAATAAAAGAAGTTATTTTGCTATCAATAAGACACTTCATTTGGTGGCATATAATATATTTCGCATTCTTTTTTCTTCGTAAAGTCTTTATGGTCAGTTATTTCT
>JAOZTL010000021.1 GCA_029942205.1 Bacteroidales bacterium
GTGTTGTTTTTGGAATGCCAAAAGAAGCAATAAAACACAATGCAGTAAATAAAGTACTATCATTAGAGAAAATAGCACCTTATGTATTAACTATACAACGCTAAAATTAAAACTAAATGAAAGCCATTAACATATTAATAGTAGATGACATATATACAAATCTAATCTTAATTGGTTACATGATTGATGATTTAGGCTATAAATATAAAACCGCAACTAATGGAAAAGAAGCAATAGAAAAAATTAAAACAACCCATTTTGATATTGTCTTTTTAGATATAGAAATGCCCATTATGAACGGAATAGACGCTATAAAAATAATACGAAAGGATCACGATAGAACAGAAAAAATACCTATAATTGGTATTACTGCTCACAATATTATTGAAAAAAAAGAATCGTTGCTCGATCTCGGATTTTCGGATATAATATCAAAACCATTAGAAGTTGATACTTTTAAGCAATTATTAAGCAAACACATTTTTGAATAAACACTATGAAACAATTATCTGACAAATTTGTATATTGGTTCACTATAATTGGAAGCATTACAAGCATCATATTTGTGATTATTGTAATTATGATGGATCTTTACCTGAAAGAATTTACTTTTTCCATTGCAAATATTATCGAATTACATAAAATAAATAAAATTCTCTGGATTATTGATGCAACACCTTTTATTCTTATTTCATTTTCATATTTTGTAGGAAAAGAACTTGGTGTATATGCCCAGAAATTAAGTAATGCAAAAAATAGAACAGAGAAAAAATCAAAGAAAATATTTGATTTTATTGAACAAATAAGACAAGGAGATATTGAAGCAGAATATAATGCAGAGGATGGAGATATTCTTGGAGAAACATTAATTAATCTGCGTAACGAACTACTACAGAAAGAAAAAGAAGATAGTATCCGAAAAAAAGAAGACGATCAACGACATTGGGCTACCGAAGGCTTGGCAAAATTTGGAGTTATTCTTCGTGAAAATAATGACAATTTAGAAGAATTATCCTATAATATTATCAGTGAATTAGTGAAATACATTGATGCAAAACACGCTGGCTTTTTTATTTAACACGACTCCGATTCTCAAAATAAATATTTCGATCAAACAGCTTCTTTTGCCTACGGACGGAAAAAATTTGTAAACAAAAAAATTGCTTGGGGAGAAGGGCTTGTTGGTGCATGCGTTCTCGAACAAAAAACTATTTTCTTAAAACAAGTTTCAGAAAAATACGTCAAAATTACGTCTGGATTGGGTAATGCGAATCCAAGAAGCCTTCTTATTGTCCCACTTAAAGTAAATGATGATATTTATGGCGCACTAGAAGTCGCTTCATTTAAAAAATATGATCCTTTTGAAGTAGAATTTGTCGAAAAAGTAGCTGAAGGAATCGGCTCTACAATATCTAGTCTAAAAACAAACTTACAGACAGCAATGTTATTGAAAGAGTCGCAAAATCAGGCAGAGATAATGGCTAGGCAGGAAAATGAAATGCGTTCCAATATGGAGGAACTCAAACAAACACAAATAGAAGCAGCAAAACAAGCTGAACAATTTGTCAGTTTTACTACTTCGGTAAATCACACTTTAATTAGAGCAGAATACAATATTGATGGTAAATTATTATATGCAAATACAAAATTCTTAGAGAAACTGGGCTATAAATCATTTTCTGAAATAGAAGATCAGTACATTTCAATCTTTATAAACGACAAGGATAAAGAATGGTTTAATCGTTTATGGCAAGGCTTAGCTGATGGCGGACCTCACTTTGAAGGAGATATGAAGCATGTTGCTAAAAATGGAACAGACCTTTGGACTATGGCAACTTATGTAAGTGTAAGAAATGCAAAAGGAAAACCAGAAAAAATATTATTTTTAGGTATTGACACCACTGAATCAAAACAACAAAGTCTTGACAACAAAGGACAGATAGATGCTTTGGAAAGATCATCGCTTAAAGCTGAATATTTACCTTCAGGACAAATTATTGAATATAATAAAAATTTAATGGCTTCTTTAGGCTATTCAAAAACAGACTTGCTGGATAAAAATATCTTTGATTTTATTAATTCTTCTGAGCTTGTTGAATTTAACATTATTTGGCAAAATGTTCTTAAAGGAAAACCTTTTGAAGGCAGATCAAAACAATTGACTAAAGCAGGAGATATTAAATGGTTTCACGGAACATACACCACTTCCTATGATATGTACGGAGACGTGGTTAAAGTAATTTATGTTGCTAATGATATTACCGAACAAATATTATCTGAAATAAAAAACAAAGAGCAGCATGAAGTGCTTATTGATCAAGAAAAAAAATTACAACAAGCCAAAACGGATCTTAGCAAAAAATTAACTGAAACTAAAGAGGAAATGAAACTCCAATTTAGAGAAATAGAAATTGTGAAAATTTTGCACGAAAAAACCTTACAAGGAATGCAAGATGCAGTGATTTCTATTGATCAGAAAAACAATATTACTTTTTTCAACAAGCAAGCCGAACAATTGTGGAATATAACTCAAACTGAAATACTACATAATCATATAAGTACATTACTTCCTGACAAAAGCAAAGATTTAGAAGGAGAATACATGGGTGGGTTATTTGGAGCAGATAAGCTTTTTACTCTAAACACAAGACTTGAAGTGTATATTGTTGATAGTAATGGCGAACAAATTGATGTTTTACTCACATTATCTGAAGCTCAAGTAGGAAATAACTATAGCTTAACTGCTTTTGTTCAGAAAATAGAAGTAGAACTTTTTTAAAATCAATAAGATGACGTACTGAACGAAATAAACTGATTTCTATGATCTCCCAATCAGATGAATATTTCATGCAAATAGCATTGCAAGAAGCTCAATTAGCTTATCGAGAAGGAGAAGTGCCTGTTGGTGCTGTTATTACTTGTAATGGGCAAATAATAGCTAAAGCACACAACCAAACTCAAAAACTAAATGACGTAACAGCCCATGCCGAAATGCTAGTAATTACTGCTGCTTCTAATTTTTTAGGAGCGAAGTATCTAAACCAGTGCACGCTATACGTAACACTAGAGCCTTGCATAATGTGTGCTGGTGCTACTTATTGGAGTCAAATCAAGCATATCGTTTTTGCAGCCAAAGATCCTAAAGCAGGCTTTTTGCGCTTAGAAAAAAAAATATTACACCCAAAAACAAAACTGACACATAACATTATGTCCAATGAAAGCAGTGCCCTGCTTAAATCTTTTTTTGAAAAAAAAAGAATAAAAAACAAATCATAAATTCTTATAATAAGCACTTCGTGCTATTTAATATTGCTTACGCACTTGTGCAAAACCATCATAATCAATGACTTATCGAAAAATAAATATACAATTAATTTTTCATAGGTACTTATCTCACCTTTTTGTTCCTATTTTTTTTTGATTATCTTATTATTTGGTTATTTCCTAAAAATTCTATACATTTATAACCAAAATTAAAAATCTATCCTTAAAATATAAATTTCATGAAAAATAAAAAAATCTTTGTTTTAGACACGAATGTAATTCTTCATGACTCTTTATCCATACTTAATTTTGCAGAAAATGACATTGTTATTCCTATAACTGTGCTGGAAGAACTGGATAAATTCAAAAAAGGTAATGACTTGATAAATCTTCAAGCTCGTAAATTTATGCGAAAATTAGATAAAATTGCAGGAGATGAATTATTCAAAAAAGGAGTTTCGCTAGGACATGGAAAAGGTGTATTATTCGTAGAAACAGGACAAAATAGACAGGACGAAATTTTAAAAATCTTTAATGAAGACAAGCCTGATCACCGAATTCTTGCTGTTGCATATTACTATACAAAAAATGTTCCTCAGCGAGAAACAATTCTTGTTACTAAAGACATTAATCTACGTATGAAAGCTAAATCTGTCGGTGTAATTGCAGAGGATTACCAAACAGGAAAAGTGAAAAATGTAGAAATTTTGCATAAATCTGCAAATAAAATAACGCTTACTGATGATAAAATCATATCCAAATTATACCATTCTGAAGAAGGAATTCCATTAGACAAATTTGGCATTGATAGAAAATTTATTCCAAACGAATATTTTGTCCTAAAAGGTAATAACTCAAGTGTATTAGCGTATTATTCGAAAATAGACAAAACAATCAGACGTGTAATCAAAGAATCGGCTTATGGAATAACGCCTCGTAATGCGGAACAAACATTTGCTCTCGATGCACTTACACGCAATGAAGTAAAATTGATTAGTATTACAGGAAAAGCAGGTAGCGGGAAAACATTACTGGCACTTGCTGCGGCACTAAAGCAACGAAAAAATTATCAGCAAATTTTATTGGCACGCCCCCTTGTTGCTTTATCAAACAAAGAAATGGGCTTTTTGCCAGGAAACGAAAAAGATAAAATTTCACCGTACATGCAACCTCTTTTTGATAATCTGTCTGTCATCAAACATCAATTTAGTGCTTCCAGTAAAAGTGCTATCCGTATAGAAAACATGCTGCAAGAAGAAAAACTGATGATTACTCCATTGGCCTACATTCGTGGAAGAAGCTTGTCTAATGTATATTTTATTGTAGATGAAGCACAAAATCTGACTCCACACGAAATAAAAACAATCATAACAAGAGCTGGTGAAGGTACAAAAATGATATTTACAGGTGATATTCAACAAATTGATTCTCCTTATTTGGATACTCAATCGAATGGTTTATCTTATTTATCAGACAAAATGAGAGGACAAGATATATTTGCTCATATAAATTTGGTTAGTGGCGAACGAAGTCATCTCGCTGATTTAGCAAGTAATCTATTATAAATTACGTTGATTTATCAATCATAAAAATAAAAAAAGTGAAATTATTAAAATTCGCAGCAATTGATATTGGAACAAATGCTGCTCGTTTGTTGTTGGCAAACGTTATTGAAGATAAGAACGAAACATTTTTCAAGAAATCGTCACTGGTACGCTCTCCTCTCCGATTGGGCGATCATGTGTTTGAATATAAAGAAATAAGAGAGCCAAAAATAGAAAAATTAATGCAAACAATGCTTGCTTTCAGAGAGTTAATGAAAGTAAACGAAGTAGTAAAATATCGTGCTTGTGCAACTTCGGCTATGAGAGAGGCTCAAAATGGTGCAGAAATTATTCATCGTATCAAAAAAGAAATTGGTATAGATATTGAAATAATAACGGGTAGCGAAGAGGCTGATATTATTTACTCGACACAAATAAATAAAATATTAAATCGAGAAAAAACATACCTATACGTAGACGTTGGAGGTGGAAGTACCGAACTAACATTATATACAAAAGGAAAAATTAAATATTCTCATTCGTTTAAAATAGGAACAATTCGGTTGCTGAAGAATCAGGTATCTACTGAAGAAATGATTCAATTAAAGAATAAAGTTCAAGAGATGAGTAAAGATTATAAACAACTTGAAATTATTGGTACTGGAGGAAATATCAATAAAATTTTTAAATTCTCAGGCAAAAAAGAAGGTAAATACCTTTCTCATTGTGAATTATCTGATATTTTTGAAGAAATCAGTTCATATAACTATGATGAACGAATGAAAGTGCTTGGTTTTAATCCAGATAGAGCTGATGTTATTATCCCTGCGGCAAAATTATTTATAGATATTATGGATTGGAGTAACAGCAGAAAGTTGAATGTTCCAAAAATTGGCTTATCTGACGGTATCATACGCCTCTTGTATGACCAGTATAAAAGTGAATTATCGCTTTAATGAAAAAAACACAAATCGTATTTATCATTACGTTATTCTTGATAATGTTTCAATCTATCGGACAAACAAGTAATGATTCTGTCAGATTATCACTACATGTACATTCTGTTCTAAATCAAGAACAAGCGGTTATTGATATTTGTAAAAAAAGGTATTATTTTTTTATTTTATCAAACCCGACAAAAGCTCTAAAATCGGCAGAATACATGCAGCGTTTCGTTACAGAATTGAACGATAGCTTGCAAATAGCCGAAATGTACTTTATGCAAGGAGAAGCACATTATCAATTACGAAATAATAAACATGCACTCGAAAATTTTTTCTTAGCCCTACAAATAAGTGAAATCCAACGTTTAGATAAATTAAGTGCTTTGTATCGAAGGAAAATTGCCGATATTTATCAAAATGAAAAACTTGATCACGAAGCTTCTAAATATTATTTCAAATCTCTAAACTATTACATTTCAAACAATGACGAATATGGTGCTGCTGCAATATACAGAAAACTAGCTTATCTCCAACTCGGAAAAAAGGATTCTAAAAAAGCACTGGACTATTCGATTCGTGCACTAGAAATTTTTCAGAAACAAGAAAATCATAAAGAAATAGCAATTATAAATACGGTACTTGCTCAAATTTATTATAATGTTTCTGATACAAAAACAGCTACGAAATATTTAATCAAAGCCCAAAAATATTTTGACTCGAAAAATGATCAAATTAATCTTGCTAAGATATTTCATCTATACGCAAACATGTATTTTCATGAAAAAAAATATAAATTAGCAAAAATAAAATACAAAGAAGCTTTAAATATTTATTCTAAAAACAATTATGAAATACAAAAAATAGACTTAATTATAAAGCTAATCGAAACAGAACGAAGATTAAAAAATGAGAATAATGCCATAAAATTAGCACAGGAAGCTTTAGAAATAAGCTATTCTCTGAAATTAAAATCACAAAAAGTAAAACTCCTATTTATATTATTTCAATTATACGAAAATAATAATAATCAATCCCTTACACTACGTTATTTAAAAAACTATAGTCTCGAAAAAGATTCGTTAGAAAAGTGGCATAATATTTTACGCATAACTGAATTAAAAATTGGTATCGAAACAGAAAAACAACGAACAAAACTTATAGAAGCACAGAATAACTTCAATTTGAAAGAGTTAGAAAATAGAAACCAACAAAAACTTATTTATTTATCTATCTCTAGTTTGTTTTTTTCATTAATTTTACTTGCTCTTTTGTATAATAAATATAGAGCTAGAAAAAAATCGATCCATGAACTTCAGCATTTTGTTGATGCGACATTTGAAGGAATTATCATTCATGAACAAGGTAAGATACTTGAAGTGAATCAACAATTACTCGATTCTACGGGCTATTCGAACAAAGAGGTCAAAAACAAACGAATAGACATGTTTTTTGACAAAAATCAGAAGAAATTCATTTCTAAACTTTTCTCTTTTGAACCTATTTCATTCTTTGAAACAAAATTATTATGTGCTGATAATTCCTATTTAATCGTTCGTATTGTTGAGAAAAAATTGAAATATAACAATAAATATGTCAAAGTTATTTCTATTAGAGATATTTCTGATTCAAAAAAAACAGAACAGAAATTAAGAGATTCGATTGAAAAGTTCAGAACTCTTGTCGAAAATTCACCTGATGGAATTTTGATTACTAATCTAAATGGAGAATTCACTTATGCATCGTCAAAGCTTGCTGAAATGTTTGGCTATGATAACGAAGAAGATATAAAACAACAAGATCTTTCTAATTTAATTCTTGAGCAAAAAGAACAAACGAAACAAACTTATTTGTCTAAAAATCTATACCTTGGTATGAAAGAATACCTTGGTGTGAAAAAAGATGGAACTTTCTTTTATGTAGAAAGTAACGGGAAAATCGTGCGTGATGACACAGGAAAGGCTAAAGCACTGATGCATACCATCAGAGATATTACTTACCGAAAACACCTAGAAAAGAATCTGGAGGAAAGCCAGCTCCAATTCAAATTATTATTTGATAAAGCACAAGATGCTATTATTATTGAAAATGAAAATGAAGAAATCGTAAACGCAAACCCTTATGCAGCAAAGCTTTTTGGTTATTCGCTTGATGAACTTACTCAAATGAAAACTTACCAGCTTCAGGAAAGTACGAAGCCTTCACTTAATATATATCAAACAGGTAAGCAGGAAGATAGAGCTTTTGAATTGCCATTAAAACACAAAGACGGCACGATTATGTTCGTTCAAATAACATTAACTCCCATTAATATCAATGGAAAAAAACTGTTTATATCCATAGGTAGAAATATTACTCAACAGAAGCAAGCCGAAAGAATATTGAAAAAGTCACAAAAAGAACTGCTTGAGCTAAATGCAACAAAAGACAAAATGTTTTCGATTATTTCTCATGATTTAAGAAGCCCTATTGGTACATTTAAAACAATACTTGAATATTTGACAGACAATCCGAATAAATTGGATTCCGATAAATTAAATCAAATATTGACTAGCATGAAAAATTCGGCTGGCGTTACACTTAATTTACTAGAGAATCTGCTTTTTTGGGCAAAATCTCAGCAAGGAAGTATTTCATATAAACCAGAAAAATTTTCTCTTTGTCAGATTATCGAAGATATTAAAATTCTTTATCAAGTTTCGTTGGCAGAAAAAAATATTCAAATTAATACATTTGTAAACAAATTATGCATTATTTATGCCGATTTCAATATGATAAATACTATTTTTCGGAACTTAATTTCAAATGCTATTAAATTTACCCGACAAAATGGTGAAATTCAGATAGCAACCAAACAGCAAAATGATTTTGCTATAATTTCTGTTAAAGATAATGGAGTAGGCATTCATGAAGATCGAATTAAGAAACTTTTTACTATTGAAAAAAACTTTTCTACTCCTGGAACGAATAATGAAAAAGGGAGTGGGCTGGGCTTAATTCTTTGCTCCGAATTTGTCAAAAAACATGGTGGAGAAATGAAAGTAGAAAGTATTATGGACGAAGGAAGTACTTTCTCATTCAGTATTCCACATAAAAATTCAGACTAATTTTATCTCAAAGCTACTATTTTCTTTAATTGATAATAAGTGCACTTTTGCCAAGCGATTTACTAATTTTTCATCATACGCACATTCTACTTTCAAGTAATTACTTGTAAATCCATGCATAAATCCTTTGTTTTGCTGTGCTTCAAAAAGTACTGTTTCCTCCTTACCGATGTTTTGAGAATAAAAATAACGATGCTTTATTTCTGACAATTCATGCAATTTTTTACTTCGGCGGGCTATTTCTTGCTTGTACACTTTATCGGTCATCGAAGCTGTTGGTGTATTCGGGCGATCGGAATATGAAAAAACATGTAGAAAAGACACCTCCAAGCTTTCCAGAAAGTTATACGTATCTAAAAAATCTGCGTCTGATTCTCCAGGAAAACCAACAATAACGTCTACTCCAATAAATGCATTTGGTAGTGTTTGTTTTATTTTTTGAATACGATCCGCAAAAAGTGTTCGATTGTATCGCCGTTTCATTTTTGCAAGAATCTGATCATTTCCCGATTGCAATGGAATATGAAAATGGGGTAAAAACCGTTTCGATTGTGCTACAAATTCGATGATGGAATGACTCAGCAAATTGGGCTCTATCGACGATATGCGATACCGTTCAATTCCTTCTACTTGATCTAATGCTTCGATTAAATCTATAAAATTCTCTCCTGTACTTCGTCCGAAGTCTCCAATATTTACGCCCGTCAATACAATTTCTTTGTAGCCCAACTTTGCTACCTCTTGCGCCTGAGCAATGGTGTGAACGATGTCATTATTTCTACTTTTGCCTCTAGCTTTGGGAATAATACAGTACGTACATGCATAATCGCATCCATCCTGTACTTTCAGAAAAGAACGAGTGCGGTCTCCCGACGAAAATGCTGCATCAAAATGCTCTACGTCATCAATTTCACAGGAATATAATTTAGCCTCTTTATTTTTTTCCAAATTATCAACGAACTCCAATAATTTGAATTTATCATTCACTCCAAACACCGCATCTACACCAGGAATTGTGGCTACTGCCTCGCCGTCTACTTGCGCATAGCAACCAACCACAGCAACGAATGCATCGGGGTTTTGCTTGTATATTTTCCGAACGGCTTGTCGGCATTTTTTGTCGGCATTTTGAGTTACTGTACACGAATTGACAACATAAATATCTGCTTTTTCGGTAAAAGGAACTCGCTCATAGCCTTGGGTTTCAAATTGCCTAGCAATGGTGGAACTTTCCGAAAAATTCAATTTACAACCAAGTGTGTGGAGTGCAATTTTTAATTTTTTATCTGTCATGCGTAATCTTTGCTCATAAAACATTATTTTTCTTATAAAAAAGCAAAGTCTTCAATTTATTTACGACAACAAAATTAATTTTGCTTTCCTAAATAAATTGAAGACTTTTTACTACAAGTTACGACTGAAATCCAGACTTCGTCTGTTTTATTATTTTAGACTATCGATATTGTTGTGTTCTAATAAATTGCTACATTATATAACAAGCCGTGTAAATTCACACCTAACTTATTAATTATCATTATCTATTTATTAAAACTATCCAGAAATAAATATCAAAACAGACGAAGTCTAAAATCAACCGAAATCATCAAAATCAATCATTTCATCTGGAACTCCTAAATCATACAACATTTTCTCAATGGCAGAATTCATCATTGGAGGTCCACAAAGATAATATTCAATATCTTCGGGTGCATCATGTTTGCTCAAATATTCGTCATAAATAACTTGATGAATAAAACCAACATAACCTGTCCAATTATCTTCTGGAACTGGCTCAGAAAGAGCTAATTCAAATTTGAAATTAGGAAAATCTGTCTCTATTTTTCTGAAATGATCTTCATAGAAAACTTCACGCTTAGAGCGTGCTCCATACCAGAAAGTTGCTTTTCGTGAAGTCCTCTGGGTGTGAAATTGGTCAAAAATATGCGAACGCATAGGTGCCATTCCTGCTCCTCCACCGATAAACATCATTTCACGATCGGTATCTTTGATAAAGAATTCTCCGTAAGGTCCTGAAACCATCACTTTATCACCTGCTTTGAGTGAGAAAATGAACGATGAACAAATTCCTGGGTTTACATTCATAAATCCATTTTTAGCTCTATCCCAAGGTGGTGTTGCAATACGAATATTCAACATCACGATATTTCCTTCGGCAGGGTGATTGGCCATCGAATAAGCTCGGTATGTTTCTTCTGGGTTTTTCATTGTTAAACCCCACATATTGAAGCTATCCCAATCGCCTCTGTACTCTTCAGCAATGTCTATGTCTTTACTGAAATCGACCTCTAGCTTTGGCACATCGATTTGTATGTAACCTCCCGAACGGAAATCTAAAGTTTCGCCTTCTGGCAATTTCACTATAAATTCTTTGATAAATGTAGCTACATTGTCATTAGAAATCACTTCACATTCCCATTTCTTGATACCCATTATTTCTTGGGGTATCTCGATATGCATGTCTTGTTTTACTTTTACTTGACACGCCAAACGAAAATTTGCTTGCTGTTCTTTGCGTGAAAAATATGGTTTCTCTGTCGGGAGAATCTCTCCTCCTCCTTCGGTTACCTGACATTTACACATTCCGCAAGTTCCACCACCACCACAAGCCGAGGGTAGTAATATTTTATTACCTCCTAGTGTGGATAAAAGTGTGGTGCCTGGCTCTACGGTCAGTTTGTCTTCATTATTTATGGTAATCGTTACTTCGCCCGAGGGAAGTAACTTAGCCTTTGCTACCAACAACATCGTTACCAACAATAACATGATGATAAGGAAAATGGTAATACTTATGGCTATTACTGTTAAATCTATCATTGTGAATATTTTTTATAATTTGATACCCATGAATGTCATAAACGCAATTCCCATTAATCCGGTTGCGATAAAAGTGATGCCTAAGCCTCGTAATGGCGCTGGAACATTGGAATAGCGAATCTTTTCGCGTATTGCTGCAATTCCTACTATTGCCAAAAACCAGCCTATGCCTGAACCTAATGCGAACGTAGTTGCTTCTGCTATAGACGAATATTCTCGTTCTTGCATAAACAATGCGCCTCCTAAGATTGCACAGTTTACGGCGATCAATGGTAAGAAAATACCTAATGATGCGTATAAACTTGGGGCAAATTTTTCTACTATCATCTCTACGAGCTGAACAATAGAAGCAATTACGGCTATAAACATGATAAAGCTCAAAAAGCTGAGATCAATGTCGGCAGCTTCTGGTCCCAAAAGCCATTCAAGGGCTCCTGCTTTCAATAGGAAATTCTCTATCAAATAGTTTACAGGAACTGTGATTACTAGTACAAAAATAACAGCCAAACCTAAGCCTGTCGCCGTATTTACTGTTTTGGATACCGCCAAATAGGAACACATTCCTAAGAAATAGGCGAATACCATGTTGTCTATAAAAATAGACTTAATAAATATATTTAATAAATCTTCCATACGATTATGGTTTTATTTGATTCAAAATTAAATGTTTGTTTATCGAATAATTAAACTAAGATTCTGTTTAATTTAAAGTATCAAGTAAATAAGTAAAATTATTTTTTTTGTATTTCATTGAATACTATAAATTTTCAAAATTGCTTAGGCAACATCAAAAAGGTCAAAAACCTTAGTTCGATTCGATTAGCTCTTTGGTTCGTGCACGTTGTACCCAAATAATAACTCCTACAATGATCAATGCCATTGGTGGAAGTATCATTAAGCCATTGTTGGTGTAACCAAACTCATAGAAACTATCTGGAATTACTTGGAAACCCCAAAGAGTTCCTGATCCCAATAGTTCTCTAAAAAAAGCTACAATAATCAGAATCATTCCATATCCTGCGGCATTACCGAAACCGTCAAGCAAGGAAGGAAAAGGTTTATTTCCCAACGCAAATGCTTCTAAACGGCCCATAATAATACAGTTAGTGATAATCAATCCAACAAAAACCGATAACTGCTTGCTTACTGAATAAGCAAAAGCTTTCAATACTTGGTCTACAATAATTACCAAAGCGGCAACAATTACCAATTGTACGATAATGCGGATTCGTGAAGGAATCGTATTACGTAAAAGAGAGATAATGACATTTGCAAATGCCAGAACAAATAATACAGATATAGATAAAACCACTGCTGGCTCTAGCTTTACTGTTACCGCTAATGCCGAGCAAATTCCCAACACTTGTACCGTGATTGGATTGTCCAGATTTAGTGGATTTGTTAATAATTTTATATTTTTAGAAGCCATAGGTATCTATTTTTTATTTTTTTTGAAATAAGTTTCATAAGGAGCTAAACAATCTGCCAACATTTTCTCTAAACCTTTACATGTGATCGTTCCGCCAGAAATTGCGTCTACACCGTGCTCGGTATCATTCGCTGCTAATGCTGCGCCTTTACCGCCTTTATGTGTGGTGATAGAAACAAATTTTCCATCGGCATCAAAAATAGTTTTGTTTGAAAATGGTTCTTCAAACCAATCTTGATTTATATCTGCTCCCAAACCTGGTGTTTCGCCTTTATGGTCGAATGTTGCTCCGTAAATGGTATTAAAATCTTCATAAAATGCTAAGTACCCCCATACTGGACCCCATAAACCTTTGCCTCGTAAGGGTATTACAAAAAATGTACTGTCATTTTTAAAACATTCATAAATTGGCAATTGACGCTCTGAGCTTGCTTTTTTTACTTCTTCTGCCATTTTTACAGTAAAAGCATCTCCTTCGGTTTTTTCTCCTGCTTCTGTTGCTATATAACTATTTTTTACATGATCTTTATATAAAGCTTCGGCATCATCCTGTGTGCTAGCAACTCCTATGGCTGCTAGAATATTCGATTTTTTCTCGATCTCTACATTTTTTTTCTGCATTGGTTGTAATTGTAGCGCTATAAACGATAGCAAAGCTGCTACTATAATTACCATTACCGAAGCATAAATGAATGTATAAACGTTACTGTTTGTGTTCATAATGTATAGTATTTATGCTTTTAGTTTAATTCTTTTTAATCTACTCTTTATATTTGCTTGAATGATATAATGATCGATCAATGGTGCAAATACATTCATTAGTAAGATGGCAAGCATCACGCCTTCTGGATAAGCGGGATTGAGTACTCGTACCAAAATGGCAAAAAATCCGATTAAGAAACCATAAATCCATTTTCCTTTTTCGGTTTGTGTTGCTGTTACAGGGTCGGTGGCCATAAATACTGCTCCGAATGCAAATCCGCCTAACAACAAATGCTCATAAAATGGTAGTGCCATGTAAGGATTCGTCTCGGTTGCAAATGCGTTTAATAATAAGCCCATTGCTGCGCCTCCTACGAATACCGATAGCATTATTTTCCAGCTTCCTACGCCTGTGTACAGTAATATTACTGCTCCGATAAGGATAGCAATCACCGAGGTTTCACCCACCGATCCAGGAATCCAGCCTATTAAATAATCAAAGACAGAGAGCTGTGCTCCTACTCCATCGACTATTGGGTTGCCTGCTGCGGCTTGTGCCAAAGGTGTTGCGCCACTGAAACCATCGGCTAAACCTTCGCCTGTTGCCATGCCTTCGACCCAAATCTTGTCGCCCGACATTTGTGCGGGATAAGCAAAAAACAAAAAGGCTCTGGCTAATAATGCGGGATTGACAATATTCATTCCTGTGCCGCCAAAAACTTCTTTTCCTATGATTGCTGCAAATGCCGAAGCGATTGCTAACATCCATAATGGAACATCAATTGGTACGATCATCGGTATTAATAATCCCGAAACCAAGAATCCCG
>JAOZTL010000022.1:0-6639 GCA_029942205.1 Bacteroidales bacterium
TCAACACCGAGCTTTTGCCCAATTGAGTACCATACACATTTGCTATTTTTTCGGCAATATAACGTGATTCGGTACCGCTAAATATTTTAAAAGGAGACTCCATAGATAATTAATTATTTCTAGTATATATTGATTATTAGGATAATGTATGTATTATTAAGATTGCTTTTCTTCAGATTTATCTCTTTTTTATCAAGAAAAATCATGCGACTGAATTTGCTACAAAGCTATCAAATAATTAGGCAAAATAAGAGATGCATCATTAATTTTTTGCGATTAATTGCGTCTATTATTTTTAGTTTTTTTATGAACAAACCTTGCATCGCTATATCGTTGAGCAAAAATAATAAAACAGAAGAAGCTTGGATTATGGATCAGATCTATTTTTTTTCATTAATGAGTCCTTATAAAAGTCGTCAGATCGAAGAACCGACTTGTCCGACAGCAACAAAAAGCACTTAGATAATAGACAGAAATAGTCCGAATACTCTCAAAATAACTCCGTAAATAGCAAAAAATACCCCGTTGGTCTCCAAAGTGTGTCCGATCAGGCAAAATCTCGCTCAATTCTATTATTTTTGATCTTAGTTCGTGTTTTATTGCTGCGGGTTCGCTGTACTGTGTAATCAGACGCTTTATCTATTGCTCGGATGCGCCATCTGAGTGCTCGGGAGAGTGATCTGAGTGCTCGGGAGAGCGATCTGAGTGCTCAGGAGAGCGATCTGACTGCTCGGGAGAGCGATCTGACTGCTCGGGAGAGCGATCTGACTGCTCAGGAGAGTGATCTGACTGCTCAGATGCGCCATCTGACAGCTCCCGATTGCCCGCAAACAAGAAAAAAACACCAGCGGACTGCTTGGGAGAACGATCTGAGGCAAAAAATGCCGCAACTGACTGCTTGCCAGCTCTAATGGACTGCTCAAAGATGCAATCTGTTTCTTATTGCTTGAGCTTCAACATCAAATGAATGAAAACAATCGTCGTCATACCAATAAATAGCCAATTCATTTGGTCATAGGTGCTTATCGGGTAGGAGTGGAGGTAGTTTTCTTTTGTAACTAACGGCTTATTGGTGGCAACAATTTGTTTTGGTTAATTCAAAGAATATTTTTACTTTCGGGTGTTTTTTATCGGTCTCGACTTATTTATTGTTTTGGGGTGATAATTATATTTATTATTATTACCTTAAATATTAAGATTATCAGTAGCTTAGTTTACGATACGAATGAAGATAAAAAAGAAAGAAACAACTAAAAATAATACCAATAAAACCTATATTTTCTTTTGGAGAAACGATTTGCCATTCTCTTAATTTATCCTGCTCGTTTTGTGGTTGATAATATTACGTATAATTGTACCGAGCAATTTATGATGCATCAAAAAACATTATTATTTAATGATAATGAAATTGCATAAGAAATATTGAAAACAGAAAACGCTGGAAAACAGAAAAAACTAGGAAGCCGTGTGAGTAATTGCGAAGATAAAAAATGGGATAAAACAAAATGGAGAGGCAAAAATAAGCTCGGAATTATACTGACAAAGCTGCGAGAAGAGCTTAGGTAAATAACAATAAACAAGTGAAGACCTTTAATTAATCACAAATAATTGAAACAAATGACAATACAACGAAAAAGTAGAACCGCATGGTATTTTATGCTTGCGATGCTTTTTGTGTGGCCAAGTTTGGTTACGGCACAAAAAGATAAAGGAGATAAGAAAGACAAACTAATGTCTTCGGGCACATTTAGTGGTCTGAAATTACGAAGCATAGGTCCTGCCTTTGCATCGGGGCGAATTGCCGACTTTGCCATAAACCCAAACAATACCAGCGAATGGTACGTGGGCGTGGCTTCGGGTAATTTGTGGAAAACAACCAACAACGGACAAACGTTTAAGCCAATTTTTGATAACAAAAGTACGTATTCTATTGGTGCATTGGCTATGGATCCCAATAACAGTAGAGTGGTGTGGGCTGGCACAGGTGAAAACAACCACCAGCGGGCTACTGCCTACGGCGACGGAGTATACAAGACCATGGACGGAGGAAAATCATGGAAAAATATGGGCTTGAAAAATTCTCGCCAAATTGGTATGATTGCCATCGACCCAAAGAACAGCGACATCGTATTTGTGGCTGCCGAAGGCTCGATGTGGGGTTCTAGTACCGATCGTGGTTTGTACCGAACCTCTGACGGTGGTGCAACATGGACAAAAGTATTGAACATCAGCGAAAACACGGGTGTCAATAATGTACTTATCGACCCAAGAGACTCACGCATTATGTACGCTACCAGCGAACAACGCCGCCGACACGTACACACAAAAATAGGCGGAGGACCCGAATCGGCTGTATACAAATCAACCGATGGCGGAACGAACTGGCGCAAACTTACTTCTGGATTACCCTCGGGACATGTAGGAGGAATGGGAATGGCTATTTCGCCAGTAAATCCTGATTACGTATTCCTTATTATTGAAGCACAAGTGGGCAAGGGTGGGTTCTTTCGCTCTACCGACCGTGGCGAATCATGGAAAAAAATGAGCAGCCACCATGCTAGTGGTCAGTATTATAACGAAATCTTTTGCGACCCAATAGACGTAGACAAAATATACTCGATGGAAACCGTATCCAAAGTAACTACCGATGGCGGTGCTACTTGGACAAGCCTCGGACTGAAAAACAGACACGTAGACGATCATGCTTTTTGGGTAGATCCGAACGATACCGACCATTTCATTATCGGTGGCGATGGTGGTGTGTATGTTAGTTACGATGCAGGAAAAAATTATTCGCACGTATCCAACTTGCCCATTACACAATATTACCGTGTGGCGGTAGACAATACCGAGCCGTTCTACTGGGTGTATGGTGGTACGCAAGACAACAACAGTATGGGAGGACCCTCACGCAACACCAGCAGCTTTGGTGTAGTAAGCGACGATTGGGTAGTTACCGTTGGTGGTGATGGTTTCACTACACAGATCGATCCTAAAGATCCTAACATCGTTTATTCGGAATACCAATACGGAAATATTTATCGATACGACAAACAAAGCGGTGAACGCCTCTATATTAAACCAAAAGAAAGAAAAGGCGAATTGACGTACCGCTGGAATTGGAATGCACCTGTTTTTATCAGCCCACATGCCAACAAACGCTTGTACATGGCAGCCAATAAGGTGTTTCGCACCGATGACCGTGGGCAATCGTGGAAGGTGATTTCGGAAGACTTAACTGCCCAGCTCGATCGTACCAACACATGGAAAGTGATGGGGAAATACTGGATTACGGAAGCAGTAAGAAAAGACGTGTCTACTTCGCAGTACGGAACGGTTGTTGCCTTGGTCGAATCGCCAGTGAAAGAGAACTTATTGTTTGCAGGAACAGACGATGGCTTGATTCAAGTGTGCGAAGACGCTTCGGTAGAAACGCCTAAATGGACAAAGTACAGCAGCTTTGGCGCAGTACCTACCAATACTTACGTGAGTGATATTTTTGCTTCTCGGTTTGATGAGAATGTTGTTTATGCTTCGTTTGATAACTTGAAACGAGACGATTTTAAGCCTTACCTGATGAAAAGCACCAACAAAGGAAAATCGTGGACAATGATTACAAACGGTTTGCCCGAAAACGGGACAGTACACACCATCGAGCAAGATTTTGTGAATAAAAACCTTCTTTTTGCAGGAACAGAATTTGGTGTTTATTTCTCTATCGATGGAGGTAGCAACTGGATTCAAATGAAATCGGGTATTCCTACCATTGCCGTGCGAGACTTAGTAATCCAACAGCGTGAGAGCGACTTGGTAATGGCTACCTTCGGACGTGGGTTTTATGTTTTGGATGATTATTCGCCTTTGCGCACAGCCAACAAAGCTTTATTTGATAAAAATGCACACCTATTTCCAATCAAAGACGCTTGGATGTTTGTAGAAACAGACGGACGATATGGACAAGGTGCAACGTATTATGCCGCAAAGAATCCAACATTCGGTGCCGTATTTACGTATTATCTCAAAGAAGTTCCGAAAACACAGAAGCAAATTCGGATGAAGAAAGAGAAAGAGCTATTCAAGAACGGAGAGAAAATACCGCAATTGAGTTGGAAAGAACTGGAAGAGCAAAACCGTGAAATTACTCCTTATTTGATCTTTACGGTTACCGACGAAGCAGGAAATGTGGTGCGCAAATTTATGAAAAAACCAAGCAAAGGCATCAACAGAGTGAACTGGGACTTGCGCTACGGAAGCACATCGCCCATGCGCTTGCGTGATAATAAATTTAATCCTAATAGGAAAGTACGCTCAGGAATGCTAGCCATGCCTGGCAAGTATCAGGTATCTATCTCGATGGTAGTCAATGGTACGGTAACTAAACTAACCGAAGCTATACCGTTTACAGCCAAAGCAATGAATAACACCACGCTACCTGCTGCCGATCGCAAAGCATTGGTCGATTTCCAGCAACAAGTAATGGAACTGGTACGCATCGTGGATGGTACGGAAACTTACTTGAGCGAATTGGTACGCAAAATGGCTCACTTGAAGCAAGCTGCACTCGAAACACCTAACGCCTCGTCCGAATTGATGAACAAAATCGCACAAGCCGAAAAAGACTTGAACGAATTGCTATTCACATTCAATGGAACTAAAGGAAAAGCAAGTGGTGAGGAAATTCCTCCACAACAAATGCCATTGGGACACCGACTGAACAGCATCACACGCCCTCACTGGGAATCGACTTCGGCAGTTACCAAAGTACAAACGGATGCGTTTGCTATCGTAAAAGAGGAATTTACGCCTGTGTATAACAAAATCAAAGACTTAGGCACGGTCATTATCCCAGCTATTGAGAAAGATTTGGAAGCAATCCATGCGCCATTCACACCAGGACGCTTACCTGATTGGAAATAAAAACGACAACAGCAGCAACTCGTACAAAAATGCTTCATAACGAAGGCTGTACATGCTGATTTTTAATAAGAAAGGTTTCACTATTTCGGTAGTGAAACCTTTTTTTTTTTTAGCTAAACTTGCCATTTTGGGCATGTTTCTTTTATTGATTGATAAAAGAAACATACAACAAAAACCAAAAAAATGCGTATAAGTATGTATCCTTAGTAGAGATATAAAGTTATGACACAAAAAACGGTATGGTGCACTTGAATAGAGGTATTCCAGTGTTTGATTAAGTTAATTTAGTTGAGGAAATAATGTTTATGGCATTTTTTTTGTCTAATCTAATATTTAAGTCCGTGTGATGAAATTGAATAAAAAACGAAAAGATGATTTTTTTCGTGTCGTAATTAAATATTCAATAAGTTATTGATTATAATTTTTTTTTTTTACGAGAGCGTAAGAATTGCGTAAGGCATTGCACTGAAATAGGACAGATTTACAGAATTGCGTAAGCAACATCAAAAAGGTCGAAGACCTTAAAAAACAATTTAGTATGAAACGAATCTTTATTATTATAATTTCCATAGCCATTGTACTGCCACAAGTGCAAGCACAGTCGTGGAAAAAGGCTATGCGACAAAGCATCGTCGGAGGAATAGGAACAAGCCAGTTTATGGGCGACTTAGGAGGCGGAGCAAAAGATGCCGCACACTTTTTTGGTGTTCGTGATTTGGATTTTATAACCACCCGCCCCGCTTTGACCATCAATTATCGCTATCGTTTTCTTGAATTACTAGCAGGACGAGTAGGCTTTTCGTATGCCAAACTATCGGCAAACGATGCCGCTTCTGGCTCTATCGGGCGGCAGTACCGCAATTTGAGTTTCCGATCCAATGTTTGGGAACTGTCGGGTATTTTGGAGTTTTATTTTTTGCGAGAACAAGAAATTTCACGCTATTCTTTCTCTAACACTCGAAGCTTGCGTTATTTTAGTGCTTATTTATTTACGGGAGTTGGTGCTTTTTACTTTAATCCGCAAGGTAAATTGGACGGGACATGGTACAAGCTACGAGAATTGAGCACCGAAGGACAAGGACTTACTTACACCGACCCGCTTACAGGCGAATCGTATGAAGGTGCTGAACCCTACAAGCGTATTGCCTTGGCGATACCCATCGGGCTTGGTGTGCGTTATCAATTGTCTCGCCGCTTGTCGGTCGGTTTAGAGATTTCCAATCGCTACACCACCACCGATTACCTAGACGATGCCAGCGATTTGTATTTTGACAATAACACCATTTTTGAAGAAAGAGGCAGTGTGGCGGCACAGCTCGCCGATAGGCATATTGCTTACGACTGGGATGAAAACCCGACAGTTTATCTGAACGGAAAACCCATGAGAGGTAGCCCCGAATATAATGATGCTTACATACTGACCACCGTAACACTTAATTACAAAATCCGATGGAAAATAGGCTCTGGCTTACCAAAAAATGGACGCTTCTAATCAATGGTATCAAAAAACGAAGACTGCTAAGAAATATCTGAACAAACTGTTCGTTAATTTAAAAATAACAAATCGCTCTTCATAAGACAATGATTAAATTTAAAAACTTACAAACGTTAAACAAGTGAAATTCAGATTATTAATTTTAAGCTTATTTATATCAATCTTTGTATATTCACAACGAACAGAAATTGGGCTAACAGCAGGTAGTAGCTATTATTTGGGCGAAC
>JAOZTL010000022.1:6649-13996 GCA_029942205.1 Bacteroidales bacterium
CTCCCACAGTCTTACGTATGGCTTAATCATGCGTATTAATATTGACGAGCACTATGCCTTACGAATAAACGTGCAGAATATTTATTTGCGTGGTACTGATACCAACATGGAAAGTGCTTACCAAAAAGCAAGAAACCATTCGTTTAACGTGAAATTGACAGACATGAGCGTGTTGGTGGAGCTTAATTTTTTGCCTTTCGACCCTATTGAAAGCGATAAGTTTTTTACGCCTACCATAGCCGTTGGATCTACCATTTTTTTATCTAATTCGGCAAGTCTTGGGGTTTTTAATTATGCGATTCCGTTTAGTGTGGGCATTAAATATGCACCATCCAAGCAGCTTATTCTTTCGTTGGATTGGAACATGCGCAAAACGTTTACCGACCAGCTCGACCAGCTCGCCGAAGACGTTTTTGATGAATCGCTCACCCCCTTTTTTAACAAACAACAGTCATATAATAACAGTAAAGATTGGTATTCCTTTGGTGGTATCAGTATAACTTATAAATTTGCAGGCAGTAAAGGTTCGTGTCCTGCTTATAGGCAATAAGTACTTTCTCCTTCTTATTTTACTTAAATCCGCTAAAGGATACGAAAATGTAGATCTTTGATCTTTTGGATAGTTGCTTACACAGCTATGTAATAGTAATTAAATCAATGATTTACAAATAATTTTGTCGTAGTACTTATAATTAATTTGGGCTGAATACTTATGAGCTTACAAGAGCAATTGATAAAAGAAAGAATTCCGCAACACGTAGCCATTATTATGGATGGAAACGGGCGATGGGCTAAGCAACAAAATAAAAATAGAGTTGCTGGGCATAAAAAAGGTGCCGACACGGTTCGGATGATTATCGAAACGGCAGCACGATTGGAAATAAAACACCTCACACTGTACGCTTTCTCTACCGAAAACTGGAATAGACCTAAACTAGAAGTAGAGGCTTTGATGGCTTTGCTCATAAGCTCTATCGACAAAGAACTGAACACTTTGGACAAGAATAATATCAAAGTAAACGTTATTGGCGACATGGACAGCTTGCCCTCCAATGTGCAGAAGAAGCTGCGAACGGCAATCGAAAGAACACAGAGAAATTCTGGCTTGCAAGTGAATTTTGCGCTGAGTTATAGCGGTCGTTGGGATATTACTTCAGCGATACAAAACATTGTGAAAGATAGCCAAAAGCAAGCAATAGACCCCACAAGCATAAACGAAGACTTTATTCAGAAATACTTATCGACACACGATATTCCCGACCCCGAATTGTTGATACGAACAAGTGGTGAATACCGAATCAGTAACTTTTTGTTGTGGCAATTGGCTTATACCGAAATGCACTTTTCGCACAAATACTGGCCTGAATTTACAAAAGAAGACTTCTTTGATGCTTTGTTGAAATATCAACAACGTGAACGCCGTTTTGGGAAAACAAGCGAACAGTTGTGATTTTAAAAACAGAAATCCTAATGAACTTTTTTCAATAATTAATCCCTTCACATAAAGGGCTGGTTAAATTTCAACACTTAGACGGTTGGACGATAAAAAGTCGTCTGTTTCTTAGTGTAATGGATATTCCATTCGCAAAAAAAAGGAAAATACGAATTAATCGAATGAATATTTCTTTTTTTGTCCTTAAAAATTGTTAAAATAAGATAGATATTTCATAGGGCTGAAAATAAAAAAAACATAAGGAAATGCCTATAAATAGGAGATTTTAGTTGATAATTAATATTGATGCATTTGTTTTTACCGCAAACGAATACGTTAAAGTTTTAGAAACAGAATAAGAAAGCTCTTTTTTATTTATATAAATATTGTATTTTCGCAATCTAAAATTTGATGTTTTATCAAAAATATAATATCCTATTTTGGGATAATTCAAAATTAACGAATCACAATTAAATCTAATTTTTTTTCAGTAATGATAAAGAAAATAATCCTGTTCATCTTCACTTCTATTTTAACAATAAACAGCATTAATGCTCAAAAAATAGACTATGCAAATCCTAAGAAATACGAAATTGCAGAAATTACCATCGGAGGAATAAAATACTTAAATCACAACGCACTTGTTCAGCTATCTGGACTTCGTGTAGGGCAAGAAATTAATATTCCTGGCGATGCAATAACCAAAGCTATTCGGAACTTATGGAAGCAAGGCTTATTTTCTGACGTGAAAATATATCAAACCAAAATTGAAAATAAAAAGATATACCTTGAGATATTTCTTCAGGAAAGACCAAAAATATCGGAAGTTATTTATACTGGGCTGAAAAAAGCACATGAAAACGATATTATCGATATGGTTGAAATCAAACGAGGTGGGCAAGTAACGGCCAACTTATTGAACAACACTTCGAAATTAATTAAAGATTTTTTTGCAGACAAAGGCTATCCAAATACAGAAGTAGACATTATCCAAAAAAATGACACCTCGTTTCAGAATGCAATGAAGCTGTACGTGAATGTGGATAAGGGAATGAAAATAAAAATCGACCATATCAATATTGAAGGAAACACCATTATTTCGGATAATAAGCTGTTACGCAGCATGAAAGAAACGAAACGTAAACGGTGGTATGGCTTATTTAAACCATCAAAATTTATCGAAAAAAATTATATTGAGGATAAAAACAGTCTGATTGCAAAATACACGAAAGAAGGTTATCGGGACGTGAAAATAACGACAGACTCGGTGTATAACGTAAATGAAGAATTGCTAGGAATTACGATTCGTGTAAATGAAGGTTTGCAATATTTCTTTAGAACTATCAAATGGGTAGGAAATACCAAATACAGCTCCGAGCAATTGAGCCACGCACTTAAAATAGAAAAGGGCGATATTTTTAATCAAGAAGAATTGAATAATCGATTGTCGGTAGATGAAGATGCCGTAGGAAATATATACATGGATGATGGATATTTGTTTTATAACTGTACACCAACAGAAGTGTTGATTGATGGCGATTCTATTGATATTGAAATGAGAATTTATGAAGGAAAACAAGCTCGTATCAATGAAGTGATTATTGTTGGAAATACTCGCACAAACGATCATGTGGTGCGTCGTGAGATTTGGACATTTCCTGGTGAGCTGTTTAGCAAAGCAGATATTATTCGATCTATTCGTGAACTTGCACAGTTAGGGCACTTTGACCCAGAACAAATAATACCAACACCACTTCCAAACCAAGCTGACGGAACGGTGGATTTAAGATATTCACTCGTAGAAAAAGCAAACGATCAAGTAGAAATTTCTGGAGGCTGGGGAGCAGGAATGGTTGTTGGTACGCTCGGTTTGAGTTTCAATAATTTCTCTACACGAAACTTTTTTGAGAAAGAATCGTGGCAACCATTACCTACTGGTGACGGACAAAAGCTAAGTATCCGTGGACAAACGAATGGAGACCGCTATCAATCATACAATCTTTCGTTCGTAGAGCCTTGGTTAGGTGGGCGTAAACCAAATTCATTGACGGTATCGATATTTCATACCTTACAAACAAATGGTTTGCCTGCCGATCATGAGATGCGTAGTGATATGACAATTTCTGGGGCTGCAATTGGTTTTGGACGACGTTTGAAAAAACCAGATAACTTTTTCCAAATGTATCATGAGTTGAGTTTTCAGCAGTATGGATTGAACAACTGGTCGTTCTATAATATTCTATCAGATGGAGCATCTAATAATTTATCGTTGAAAACTATTTTGAGTCGTAAATCGATTGATAATCCGATTTTTTCACGAGGAGGTTCTGATTTTACACTTGGTTTAGAGACTACTTTTCCATATTCTTTGGTGAATGGAAAAGATTATACCGTAATGGAAAATGCAGAGAAATATGAATGGATAGAATACCATAAATGGACATTCAAAGCGTCATGGTTTACTCGAATATATAAAGATTTAATACTGAATACGAAATTTGAGTATGGTTATCTTGGATTTTATAATAATGATATTGGTCCTTCGCCATTTGAAGGGTTTGACGTTGGAGGAGACGGAATGGGATATTATTCGTATGGAAAAGACATCATTGGCTTGCGTGGATACGAAAATGGAACGCTAACATCAGATGCAGGAGGAAACTTATATAATAAATTTGTCTTAGAAATGCGTTACCCAATTACACTAAAAGAATCGGCAAGTATTTATGTACTGTCTTTTGTGGAAGCTGGTAATTCGTGGTACTCTTTCAAAGATTATAGCCCATACGGCATGAAACGGTCGGCAGGTGTTGGCTTGCGGGTGTTTTTACCAATGCTAGGAATGCTAGGCTTAGACTGGGCTTACGGGTTCGATACTCCTTATGGACAAACCGATATTAGTGGAGCACAATTTCATTTTATTTTAGGACAGAATTTTTAAATTGAAATCATACAAAAAAACTGAGTTAAATAAATTAAAAAACTAACGAAAGATAATGAATGGAACATTATAAATAATCATTTTTGTTCGATTTAGTATCGTAAAAAAAAGCAGTAATGAAAAAAATAACGTTATCCTTAATTGTTGTATCCGCAGTTTTTCTGTTAGGATTAAATGTTGCTGGCGAACAAAATTTTGCCTACGTAGATTCCGAATATATTTTGAACAAAGTGCCTGCGTACGATCAAGCTCAAAAGAAACTTGATCAACTTTCGGAAGGCTGGGAGGCAGAAATTGAAGCAAAATATAAAGAAGTAGAGAAAATGTATAGCGAATTTCAGGCAGAACAAGCATTATTGCTTGATGACATAAAACGTAAGCGTGAAGAGGCAATTATTGCTAAAGAGAAAGAGGCAAAAGCATTACAGAAAAAATATTTTGGACGTGATGGTGAACTTCAGAAAAAACAAACAGAATTAATTAAACCTATTCAAGACGAAGTGTTTAATGCCGTAAAAGAGCTTGCTTCGGAAGGTGGATATGCACTTGTTTTTGATTCATCCACAGGAGGAAATATTTTATACAGCGACGATAAATACGACAAAAGCGATGATGTCTTGAAAAAATTAGGATACTAGGTCTTCGATCTTTTTTAGTTGTTCATGCACTAATAAAAAAAACGCTCTTAATCAATGATTTGTAAAGAAATAATCATTAACTGTCTTGTATACTAAAAATACTGTAATAATTTTAGGCATCAATAAAATAAAAAAATAAATCATTTTTAGAATCATAATTATTACCACAATTTAGTATATTTCATTCAATAATATAAATTTACAGAATTGCGTAAGCAATATCAAAGAGGTCGAAAACCTCATTAATAATTAATTTAATAATAAAAAGTTTTTTTAAAATCACAGAAAATGAAAAATATTCTTAAAATTTCTGTTTTACTAATGTTCGTTTTTACATCAGTAAACATGTACAGTCAGCAAGATTGCAATTGCAAATTCGGGCATATTGACACACAAAAATTTTTAGCTCAATTGCCGAAAGCTGCTGAAGCACAGAAAGTATTAGAAGTAGAGACTGCACAACTTCAAGAGCGTTTGGAAATAATGCAGGTGGAGTACAATAATAAAATAAACGAATACATGGAGAATGAAAAACTTCTTACTACGGATACAAAACGTTGGTCTGTAACGATTAAAACAGATAAAGAGAAAGAATTAGAAAGTTTGCGTCAGCGCATACAAGAATTTAATGCTACTGCACAACAAGACTTACAAAAACGACGTGCCGAATTATTTCAACCAATTTTGGATGAAGTAGACGCTGCCATCAAAGCGGTAGGTGAAGAGCAAGGATTTGTGGATATAAAAGACAGCAACTCATTGCTTTATATTTCAAGCACTGTGATAGATGTAACTGATTTAGTGAGAGCAAAATTAGGTTTATAAAATGTGAAACTTTAAAAGACTAAGTAAGTATCTTATAATTACTTAGTCTTTAAAGTTTTTGTTCTATTTATGTTACTTATGTGCTTTTTAAATAGACAGATATTATTGTAGTATTTATTCCTACAAAAGAAAAAATTTCATACAAATTTCAGTACATAGTTTATGACTCCGATAGGCGTATTTGATTCAGGCTATGGTGGATTGACTGTATTACGAGCACTGACAGCTTCGCTACCTGAATACGACTTTGTTTATTTAGGAGATAATGCCCGTGCCCCATACGGAAATCGATCGTATGAAACGATATACAATTACACCTTGCAAGCAGTAACCAAACTGTTTGAGCTTGGTTGTGAATTAGTAATACTAGCATGTAATACCGCTTCTGCCAAGGCTTTACGAACGATACAACAAAACGATTTGCCTCGTATAGCCCCGCATAAACGAGTACTTGGCGTGATTCGCCCAAGTGTGGAGGCAATTGGAGAATACTCAAAAAACAACCACATTGGTATTTTGGGTACGCATGGTACTATTCATTCGCAATCGTACCCCCTCGAAATACAAAAACTACATAAACAATTAGAAGTAAGCCAAGAAGCTTGCCCGATGTGGGTATCTTTGGTCGAAAATAATGAGCACAATGATGTTGGAGCAGATTTTTTTGTTCATAAAAATCTAACTAATTTATTCCTAAAAGACCCACAGATAGACACGCTCATGCTTGGATGTACACATTATCCATTATTGATCGATAAAATACGTAAATATTGCCCTCCAAATGTACAGATATTGACACAAGGCGAAATCGTTAGTAAAAAACTGATTGACTATTTGCATAGACATCCCGAAATAGACCGTCTGTGTACTAGAAATGGTGTACGAAAATTTTATACTACCGAATCTACCGATATATTCTCAACTTATGCCGAACAATTTTGTTCACAAAAGATTAAAGCCATTCATCTCGATTTGTGAGGACTAAGTATTTTATACTATTTAATATTACTCACGTTCTTGTATGAAAATATTATAATCAGTAACTCACCTAAAAATAAATATCAGATTTTGTCCATATATTTCCTTAACAATTTTTAGAATTATTAATTTCAGAAAATTGAAAAGATTAAAAAAATATAAGAATAAGTATTGTATCAAAAAATAGCTCATAAAACAATAAATCTTATTTAATCTTAAATATATAAAAAAAAAATAACAAAAAAGAGATATGTATAAGATTCTATGTGAAAATAGCTGATATTGAGCTGTTTAAAATTATCACGAAACAGAATTAAGTAAACCTATTTTCGCATATTTATTAGCAGTTATATATATAAACACGTCTTATTATTTTAAAATTTTATTTTTTTTGCGAAAATATGTTTATATTCGCATAATAATAACGAGTACAAACCATTCAAATTTATAAAATACTAAAAGAAACAACCATGGAAACATCAAAATTAGATCATAAAACATTATCTGAGAGGTATTTTTTACCATTAAAGCAG
>JAOZTL010000023.1:0-11195 GCA_029942205.1 Bacteroidales bacterium
CACGCCGATTATGTTAAGAACATGGTAACAGGTGCTGCTCAAATGGACGGTGCTATCCTTGTTGTAGCAGGAACTGATGGTCCTATGCCTCAAACTCGTGAGCACATCTTATTAGCTCGTCAGGTAAATGTACCTAAAATCGTTGTTTTCTTGAACAAAGTAGACATGGTAGATGACGACGAGTTATTAGAATTAGTAGAAATGGAAGTTCGCGAATTATTAGACTTCTATGAATTTGATGGAGATAATACTCCTGTTATTTCAGGTTCTGCTTTAGGTGCTTTAAATAATGAAGACAAGTGGGTAGATAAAGTAATGGAATTAATGGACGCAGTTGATGAGTGGATTCCACTACCTCCACGCGATATAGATAAGCCATTCTTGATGCCAGTAGAAGATGTATTTTCAATTACAGGTAGAGGTACTGTTGCTACAGGTAGAATTGAAACAGGTTTAATTCATACAGGTGATCCAGTAGAGATTATTGGTCTTGGCGAAGAAGCTAAAAAATCAGTATGTACTGGTGTTGAAATGTTCCGTAAGATATTGGATGATGGACAAGCTGGTGACAATGTAGGTTTATTGTTGCGTGGTATTGACAAAAATGAGATCAAAAGAGGTATGGTTATTTGTGCTCCTGGTACAATTCATCCTCACACTAAATTCAAAGCAGAAGTTTATGTTTTGAAAAAAGAAGAAGGTGGTCGTCATACTCCATTCCATAACAGATATCGTCCTCAGTTTTACTTGAGAACATTAGATATTACAGGTGAAATTACTTTGCCAGAAGGAACTGAAATGGTAATGCCTGGTGATAATGTTACAGTTACTGTAGAGTTAATCTACCCTGTGGCAATGACTTTAGGTTTACGTTTTGCTATCCGTGAAGGTGGAAGAACAGTAGGTGCAGGTCAAGTAACAGAAATAATAAACTAAATTTATAAAGATCTAGGATTAATTCCTAGATCTTACAAACACGGGCGTAGCTCAGCTGGTAGAGCAGTGGTCTCCAAAACCAAAGGTCGTGAGTTCGAATCTTACCTCCCGTGCTAAATTATTTTATGATGAAACTCAAATTATACATTCAAGAAGCATTTAACGAATTAGTAAATAAGGTTACTTGGCCTTCTTGGTCTGATTTACAAAGTAGCGCAATTGTCGTAATGATTGCATCTTTGATAATAGCATTTACTGTATTTCTAATGGACGAGTCTTTTAGAAGTATAATGAAGATGATCTATAAAATGTTTTATTAATCCTAAAAAATAAGACACAGGATGGCTGAGATCGAAAGAAAATGGTACGTTATACGTGCTGTTGGCGGGAAAGAGAAGAAAGTAAAAGAATATATTGAAAATGAGGTCTCTCGTCTTGAATTGCAGGAATATATTTCACAAGTATTAATTCCAACAGAAAAAGTTTATCAAATCCGTAATGGAAAAAAAATAAGTAAAGAGCGAAATTTTTTCCCTGGTTATATTATGATTGAAGCAGCTCTCATTGGTGAAATACCTCACATGCTTATGAATATAACGAATGTGATTGGTTTTTTAGGAGAAACAAAAGGAGGAGATCCTGTCCCAATTCGATTGAGTGAAGTAAATCGAATTCTTGGTAAAGTTGATGAATTAGCAGATCAAGAAGAAGAAATTAATACTCCTTTTATTGTCGAAGAAACGATAAAAGTTACAGATGGACCATTTAATGGTTTCACGGGGGTTATTGAAGACGTGAATGAAGATAAAAAGAAACTTAGAGTAATGGTGAAGATTTTCGGAAGAAAAACACCATTAGAATTAAGTTTCATGCAAGTAGAAAAACAATAAGTGTTACATTATTATATTGCTTCCTAACATTGAGCAAGTATTGCTCGAATTAATTTAGAAAAATTATTACTATGGCTAAAGAAGTTGAGGGATTAATTAAGTTGCAAATAAAAGGTGGTGCAGCTAATCCATCACCTCCAGTAGGACCTGCTTTGGGTTCTAAAGGGGTTAATATCATGGAGTTCTGCAAACAGTTTAATGCAAGAACACAAGATAGAGCTGGAAAGCTTATTCCTGTAATAATTACGGTTTATAAAGATAAATCGTTTGATTTTATTACAAAATCACCTCCAGTGGCAGTTCAGTTATTAGAAGTTGCAAAATTAAAATCCGGTTCAGCTGAGTCTAATCGAATCAAAGTTGCTTCTATTACATGGGATCAGGTACGTCAAATTGCAGAAGATAAAATGGAAGATTTGAATGCTTTCAAAGTTGAATCAGCAATGAGTATGGTCGCAGGTACTGCTCGGAGTATAGGGATAACTATTTCAGGAAAAGCACCTTTTGAACAATAATATAAAAGTTCTATTACAGATGACAAAATTCACAAAAAATAAAAAAGAAGCATTGGCTAAGTTGGATAGGAGTAAAGAATACTCTTTGACAGAAGCAGCAAGTCTAGTAAAAGAAATAACTTTTGCAAAATTTGATGCGTCAGTTGATGTCGATGTCAGACTTGGTGTAGATCCTCGAAAAGCGAATCAAATGGTTCGTGGAGTTGTTACGTTGCCTCACGGTACAGGTAAGGACAAAAAGGTTTTGGTGCTTTGTACGCCAGATAAAGAGGACGAAGCTAAGAATGCAGGAGCTGATTATGTTGGCTTAGACGAATACGTAGATAAAATAAAAGGTGGTTGGACAGATATTGATGTTGTCATTACCATGCCAACAGTTATGGCTAAAGTTGGACAGCTTGGAAGAATATTAGGTCCAAGAGGTTTGATGCCTAATCCGAAAACAGGAACAGTTACAATGGATTTGGCAAATGCTGTAAAGGAAGTAAAAGCAGGTAAGATTGATTTTAAAGTAGATAAATTTGGAATAATTCATTCTTCAATAGGAAAAATTTCTTTTTCTGCTGAAAAAATTGAAAATAATTTCAGAGAATTTATGCAAACAATAATTAAATTAAAGCCTGTTTCAGCTAAAGGAACATACATGAAAAGTGTTTATCTTTCAAGTAGTATGAGTCCAGGAATTTCGATTGACATAAAGTCAATTGAAGGCTAATCTAATTACAAAAAAAGAGAGCTTTTCATATTATGAGACTTGAAGAAAAAAATAAAATAGTAGAGAATTTAGTACAGCAGGTGGATGGATCTGATCATTTTTACTTGACAGATATTTCTAATATGAATGCAAGTGATACTAGTGATTTAAGACGTTCTTGTTTTAAAGAAGACGTTAAATTGGTAGTCGTTAAAAACACATTACTGAAAAAAGCATTTGAAAAATCAGAAAAGGAGCTTGATGGCTTATATGATGTTTTGAAAAATTCAACATCAATTATGTTCACTTCTGTAGGAAATAAGCCTGCAAAACTGATTACTGAATTCAGAAAAAAACAAGATCGTCCGATTCTTAAAGCGGCTTTTGTCGAAGAATCGATTTATATTGGAGATGACCAATTAGAAGCATTAGTTAATGTGAAATCAAAAAATGAGCTTATTGCTGATGTTGTCTCATTGTTACAATCCCCAATGAAAAATGTTATTTCTTCGCTTCAATCAGGAGGAAATATATTAACAGGAGTATTAAAAACTCTATCAGAAAAAGAATCTTAGAATTAAAAACAAATTAAAGCATAGGAAAAAATGGCAGATTTAAAAGCAATAGCAGAAGAATTAGTTAATTTGACAGTAAAAGAAGTAAATGAATTAGCTGGTATATTAAAAGACGAATATGGTATCGAGCCTGCTGCTGCAGCTGTGGCTGTTGCACCTGCTACTGGCGGAGATGCTGGTGCTGAGGCAGAGCAAACAGAGTTTGATGTGATTTTGAAAGCTCCAGGTGGGGCAAAATTACAGATCGTAAAATTAGTTAAAGATTTGACAGGTTTAGGTTTAAAAGAAGCTAAAGCAGTAGTTGATTCTGCTCCAAAAGCAATCAAAGAAGGAGTATCAAAAGAAGAAGCTGAGGCATTAAAATCACAATTAGAAGAAGCAGGGGCAGAAGTTGAACTTAAATAATCTAATAACACCTAATATTAAGGTTTCTTATTGGGTTTAGTATCCTATTTATATAGGGTACTAGCCCTTTTTGTCGTTTTTGTAAGTTCAATTAATTTTCAACGTAAATGTCCTTGAATAATAATAGAATCAGTTTTGCTACGGCAAAAAATCAACTAGAATATCCCGATTTTTTGGATATTCAATTAAAGTCATTTGCTGAATTTTTTCAGCTAGAATCGACTCCAGAGCAGAGAAAAGAGGAGAATTTATATCGTGTTTTTGATGAAAATTTTCCAATAACAGATACTCGGAATAATTTTGTCTTAGAGTTTCTTGATTATTTTGTAGATCCTCCAAGATACTCACTAGACGAATCAATAGAAAGAGGTTTAACTTACAGTGTGCCTTTGAAAGCTAAATTGAAGTTGTATTGCACAGATCCTGAGCATGAAGACTTTGATACGGTTATTCAAGATGTCTATTTAGGCACTGTACCTTACATGACTCCACGAGGAACATTTGTTATTAATGGAGCTGAGCGTGTAGTTGTTTCGCAGTTACATCGTTCTCCTGGTGTATTTTTTGGTCAAAGTTTACATGCTAATGGTACAAAACTATACTCGGCTAGAATAATTCCTTTTAAAGGATCTTGGATCGAATTTGCAACAGACATTAATAGTGTCATGTATGCATATATTGACAGAAAGAAAAAATTACCTTTAACCACTTTATTACGTGCCATTGGTTACGAAAGTGATAAAGATATATTAGAGATATTTGATTTAGCAGATGAAATAAAAGTTTCTAAGACAGGATTGAAAAAAGTTTTAGGAAGGAAGCTTGCTGCTCGTGTTTTAAAGTCTTGGATTGAAGATTTTGTAGATGAAGATACAGGAGAAGTTGTTTCTATTGAAAGAAATGAAGTCATTATTGATAGAGAAACAATTCTTGAAAATGACCATATCAATGAAATAATCGATTCAGGAGCAAAAACAGTTTTGTTACACAAAGAGAATCAAAATCTATCGGATTTTACCATTATTTATAATACCCTTCAGAAAGACCCGTGTAATTCAGAAAAAGAAGCTGTAATACACATTTATAGACAGTTACGTAATTCGGAGCCACCAGACGAGGCAACCGCTCGTGATGTAATCGATAAATTATTTTTCTCGGATAAACGATATGATTTAGGTGAAGTAGGGCGTTACCGTATCAATAAAAAATTGGATTTGAATACTCCAATAGATACAAAAGTGCTTACGAAAGAAGATATTATTGAAATTGTCAAGTATTTAATTGAGTTAATCAATTCAAAAACGGATATTGATGATATTGATCACTTGAGTAATAGACGTGTACGTACAGTAGGAGAGCAGTTGTTTAATCAATTCGGTGTAGGTTTGGCACGAATGGCACGAACTATTCGTGAACGAATGAATGTTCGGGATAATGAAGTATTTACTCCAGTTGATTTGATAAACTCAAAAACATTATCGTCAGTTATCAATTCATTTTTTGGTACGAATCAGTTATCGCAGTTTATGGATCAGACGAATCCATTGGCAGAGATGACTCACAAACGACGTATGTCTGCATTGGGACCAGGTGGTTTGTCGAGAGAAAGAGCTGGATTTGAAGTACGTGATGTTCACTATACTCACTATGGACGATTGTGCCCGATTGAAACGCCTGAAGGTCCAAATATTGGATTAATTTCCTCACTTTGTGTTTTTGCTAAAATTAATAAGTTAGGTTTCATTGAAACACCTTATCGTAGGGTAGAGACAGGAACTGTAGACTTGTCGATTGAAGGAATTAAGTACTTGAGTGCAGAAGAAGAAGAAGGCTTAATCATCGCACAAGCAAATGCTCCAATAACAGAAGGTGGTGAATTTGAAAATGCTCGTGTGAAAGCACGTTTAGATGCAGATTATCCATTGTCTTTGAAAGAAGATGTAACTTATATGGATGTTGCTCCTAATCAGATTGCTTCTATTGCTGCGTCGTTAATTCCATTTTTGGAACATGATGATGCTAACCGAGCGTTGATGGGATCAAACATGATGCGTCAAGCAGTACCTTTATTACATCCCGAATCTCCAATAGTAGGAACTGGAATAGAAGCTATTGTTGCAAAAGATTCGAGAGTATTGGTGGTTGCAGAAGGCGAAGGTGTGGTTGAATATGTGGATGCCGAAGAAATAATTATTCGTTATTCAAAAACAGATGATGAAAGATTTGTAAGTTTTGATAGTAATATAAAGAGTTATAAATTACCAAAATATCGAAAGACGAATCAGAGTACTTCGTTGAACTTGAAGCCTATTGTTTCTAAAGGTGAAACCGTTCATGCAGGGCAAATACTTACGGAAGGCTATGGAACACAAAAAGGAGAACTTGCTTTAGGGCGCAATCTGAAGGTTGCATTTATGCCTTGGCAGGGATACAATTTTGAGGATGCCATCGTTATTTCTGAAAAAGTTGTTAGGGAAGATATTTTTACATCAATACATGTTGATGAATATGTGTTGGAAGTTCGAGATACGAAACGAGGAATAGAAGAATTAACCTCGGATATTCCGAATGTTAGTGAAGAAGCAACTCGTAATTTGGATGAAAATGGATTGATTCGAGTTGGAGCAGAAGTGAAACCTGGAGATATACTTATTGGAAAGATAACTCCAAAAGGAGAATCTGATCCATCACCAGAGGAAAAACTTTTACGTGCTATTTTTGGTGATAAAGCTGGAGATGTAAAAGATGCATCTTTAAAAGCACCACCATCATTACGAGGCGTTGTTGTTAATAAGAAATTATTTTCGAGATCACTGAAAGATCGTAAAAATAAAAATACGGAAAAAACTACGCTACTAGATAATGAATTTGAACGTTTAGTTGATGAATTGATAGCTAAGCTTGTTGATAAGTTGTTTATTTTGGTAAATGGGAAAACTTCGCAAGGAGTAAAAGATTATTACAACATGGATGTTATTCCTAAGGGAACAAAGTTCACGTTGAAACTTTTACAGAGCGTTGATTTCATGAATATAAATCCAAATAAATGGACGACAGATAAGAAAAAGAATGATTTGATTAAAACTTTATTACATAATTATGCAATAAAGTATAAAGAATACGAAAGTACTCATCGTCGTAAGAAATACAATGTAACTATTGGCGATGAATTACCAATAGGAATTGTTCAGCTAGCAAAAGTATACATTGCTAAAAAGCGAAAGATTACTGTAGGAGATAAAATGGCAGGTCGCCATGGAAACAAAGGTATCGTAGCACGAATTGTGCGACAGGAAGATATGCCATTTTTAGCAGATGGAACGCCAGTGGATATTGTATTGAATCCTTTGGGAGTACCTTCTCGTATGAACCTTGGTCAAATTTATGAAACTGTTCTTGGATGGGCAGGTTTAGAGTTAGGCTTGAAATTTTCAACTCCTATTTTTGATGGAGCAACATTAGAGCAGATTGGAGACTATACAGATAAAGCAGGCGTACCACGTTTTGGACGCTCTTACCTTTATGATGGAGGAACAGGCGAACGTTTTCATCAGCCAGGTACAGTAGGCGTTATTTATATGCTGAAATTAGGACATATGGTGGATGACAAAATGCATGCTCGTTCGATAGGACCATACTCATTAATTACGCAGCAGCCATTAGGAGGTAAAGCTCAATTTGGTGGTCAGCGTTTTGGTGAAATGGAAGTTTGGGCACTCGAAGCATTTGGAGCAGCTAATATTTTGCAAGAAATATTGACAGTGAAGTCGGATGATGTGATCGGGCGTGCCAAAGCTTATGAAGCTATTGTAAAAGGCGAGCCAATGCCTGCACCTGGTATACCTGAGTCGTTGAATGTATTACTGCATGAGCTTAGAGGGCTAGGACTGAGCATTAATTTGATTTAGTTTCCCCCCTTTATCCTTGAATAAAATAAATACCTGATAGGGACATTCCCTATCAGGCTTTTGTATCCAAAATATTTATTAAAATAAGATTGTCGTATGGCATTTAGAAGAGATACCAAAGTTAAGAGTAATTTTACAAAAATATCTATAAGTCTAGCTTCTCCCGAAGAAATTTTAGAACGTTCGCATGGCGAAGTTTTAAAACCAGAAACAATAAACTATCGAACATACAAACCAGAACGAGACGGATTATTCTGTGAAAGAATTTTTGGTCCTGTAAAAGATTACGAATGTCATTGTGGAAAATACAAGCGTATCCGATACAAAGGTATTGTTTGTGATCGTTGTGGAGTAGAAGTAACAGAGAAAAAAGTACGCCGAGAGCGTATGGGACACATTGCTTTGGTTGTTCCAGTGGCGCATATTTGGTACTTTAAATCATTACCAAATAAAATAGGCTACTTATTAGGTTTGCCTACAAAGAAATTAGACTCTATTATATACTACGAAAAGTATGTAGTAATTAATACAGGAGCTGCATCCGAGTCAGGCGTTAGTTATTTAGATTTTCTTTCGGAAGAAGAATACATGGAGGCTCTGGAGGCATTACCTCGTGAAAATCAGATGCTTGATGATAGTGATCCAGAGAAATTTGTAGCAAAAATGGGAGCAGAAGCTCTTTATGGTTTGCTCGAACGTTTAGATTTGGATTCATTAGCGCATGAGTTACGTAACAAAGCGAGCAATGAAACCTCACAGCAACGGAAAAATGAGGCATTAAAGCGACTACAAGTGGTGAGTGCATTTAGAGAATCAGCTGAAATTAACCGTCCAGAGTGGATGATTATAAAAGTTGTTCCTGTAATTCCACCTGAATTGCGTCCTTTAGTTCCATTGGATGGTGGTCGTTTTGCAACTTCAGATTTGAATGACTTGTACCGAAGAGTGATTATTCGTAATAATCGATTGAAGCGTTTGATCGAAATTCGTGCTCCTGAAGTGATTTTACGTAATGAGAAACGAATGTTGCAAGAAGCAGTTGATTCGTTATTTGATAATTCAAGAAAATCAAATGCTGTAAAAACAGACGCTAATCGTCCATTGAAATCGTTGAGTGATAGTTTGAAAGGTAAGCAAGGGCGTTTTCGTCAGAACTTATTAGGAAAACGTGTGGATTATTCTGCACGATCGGTGATTGTCGTAGGACCAGAGTTGAAATTACATGAGTGTGGTATTCCTAAAGGAATGGCTGCCGAGCTGTATAAGCCGTTTGTTATTCGTAAGCTGATAGAGCGTGGTATTGTTAAAACGGTAAAATCAGCCAAAAAGATTGTTGATAGAAAAGATCCTGTTGTTTGGGATATTCTTGAAAATATATTGAGAGGTCATCCAGTACTACTTAACCGTGCACCAACGCTGCACCGTTTGGGTATTCAGGCTTTTCAACCGAAATTAATCGAAGGTAAAGCAATTCAATTGCATCCATTAGTATGTACGGCGTTTAATGCCGATTTTGATGGAGATCAAATGGCCGTTCACTTACCTTTGGGAAATGCTGCGATTATCGAAGCACAGACATTGATGCTAGCATCGCATAATATCCTAAATCCTGCTAATGGAGCACCAGTAACAGTTCCTTCGCAAGACATGGTGTTGGGGCTTTATTACATCACGAAAGCTCGGACGAAATCAAGTGACAGACCAATAAAAGGTGAAGGTTTACGCTTTTATTCACAAGAAGAAGTAATCATAGCATATAACGAAAATGCAGTAGATTTGCATGCTCAAGTAACGGTGCGCCACGATGATAAGTTTGAAGAAACTATCGAGACTACTGTTGGGCGAATCATGTTTAATCAATTTGTACCAAAAGAAGTCGGCTTTATTAATGATCTAATGACCAAAAAAGCACTTCGAGACATTATCGGTGTGGTATTGAAGAAATGTGGAACTGCTCGTACTGCTGCTTTCTTGGATGATATTAAGAGTTTGGGATATCGAATGGCCTTCGTAGGCGGACTATCATTTAATTTGAATGATGTAATTATTCCTAAATTAAAAGAAACATTAGTAAAACAAGGTTTTGACGAAGTAGAAGAAGTGATGAACAACTATAACATGGGTGTAATCACAAACAACGAGCGTTATAATCAGATTATTGATATTTGGACACACACCAATGCCAAGCTAACACAAGAGTTGATGGATCAATTATCGACAGATAATGATGGATTTAACTCGGTGTTTATGATGCTTGACTCAGGTGCTCGTGGATCGAAAGAACAAATTCGTCAGCTTTCGGGAATGAGAGGCTTGATGGCGAAACCACAAAAATCAGGAGCAAGTGGATCGGAAATTATTGAGAATCCGATTTTGTCGAACTTTAAAGAAGGTTTATCCGTACTTGAGTACTTTATTTCTACTCACGGTGCACGTAAAGGATTGGCGGATACTGCCTTGAAAACAGCTGATGCTGGATACTTAACTCGTCGTTTGGTGGATGTGTCGCAAGATGTTATCATTAGCCAACACGATTGTGGAACATTACGTGGATTATCGGCTATGGCATTGCGTAAGAACGAGGAAGTAGTTGTTAGTTTGTATGAAAAAATATTAGGAAGAACTTCGGTTCATGATCTTTATCACCCACAAACAGGCGACTTGCTTGTGGCATCGGGAGAAGAAATGACCGAAGACATTGCTAAACGAATAAACGAATCGCCAATAGAAACTGTTGAAATTCGTTCGGTATTTACTTGTGAATCAAGAAAAGGAGTTTGCTCTAAATGTTACGGTCGTAACTTAGCAACAGGACGAATGGTGCAAATGGGAGAAGCCGTAGGAGTTATTGCGGCACAATCGATAGGTGAGCCAGGAACACAGCTTACTTTGCGTACATTCCACGTTGGTGGTGTTGCGGGAGGTATTGCTGCACACAGTAGCATTGTTTCTCATTATGATGGACACATAGAGATTGACGATCTGAAAACGGTAAAATACAACAAAGATGGAGAGTCTTATGGTATTGTTATCAGTCGTTTATCCGAATTAAAAATTATTGATAAAAAGACAAATTCTGTTCTTACGACACATTTAGTTCCTTATGGCTCTAAATTGTATAAAGAGAACCATTCTGATGTTCTTAAGAATGACCTTATTTGTGATTGGGATCCATACAATGCTGTCATTATTTCAGAATTTGGAGGGCGTGTTCAGTTTAGTAATTTGATAGAGGGTATTACCTTTAAAGAAGAATCTGACGACCAGACAGT
>JAOZTL010000023.1:11205-13918 GCA_029942205.1 Bacteroidales bacterium
TGAGACCAAAGATAAAACAAAGAATCCTGAGATTTTTGTTTTGGATAAGGATGGTGAAATTGTGATTACTTACAATATTCCAGTAGCTGCTCACATTGCAGTAAAGGATGAAGCGAAGGTTGAGCCAGGTGATATTTTAGTGAAAATACCACGTAACGTAGGTAAATCTGGTGATATTACAGGAGGTTTGCCACGAGTAACAGAATTATTTGAGGCACGTAATCCATCAAACCCAGCAGTTGTTTCTGAAATCGACGGTGTTGTTTCTTTTGGTAAAATCAAAAGAGGTAACCGTGAGATAATGGTAACATCGAGAACCGAAGAAATCAAGAAATATTTAGTGCCATTGTCGAAACAAATATTGGTACAGGCTAATGACTTTGTGAAATCGGGCACACCATTGTCGGATGGAGCAACCACGCCAGCAGATATTCTTGCAATCAAAGGACCAACCAAAGTACAGGAGTACATTGTGAATGAGATCCAAGAGGTTTATCGCTTACAGGGAGTGAAGATTAACGATAAGCATTTTGAGGTGATTGTTCGTCAGATGATGCGTAAGGTGGTTATTGAAGACTCTGGAGATACTCGTTTCTTAGAGAAACAAGTGGTAGACAAGTGGGAGTTTATGGCAGAAAATGACAGCATGTTTGGCAAAAAAGTGGTAATTGATAGTGGTGATTCACAAAGTTTGGAGGTTGGTCAAATCGTAACTGTACGTAAGTTACGTGATGAAAACTCTAGCTTGAAACGGAAAGATTTAGCACCCGTTGAAGCACAGGATGTCATGCCAGCTACTTCCAACCAAGTATTGCAAGGAATCACTAAAGCAGCCTTACAGACGAAGAGTTTTATTTCGGCAGCATCATTCCAGGAAACAACTAAAGTTCTTAATGAAGCCGCTATTCGTGGTAAATTTGATCTGTTAGAAGGATTGAAAGAGAACGTAATTGTAGGACACTTGATTCCAGCAGGTACAGGATTGAGACACTACGGTAAGATGATTGTTGGCTCGAAAGAGGAGTACGAAGATTTAATGGAAATAAAAAACGATTAGTTGCATGGAAATACCAACAGATTTAAAACAGAAGCAACTAAATATTGAGTTGAGTGAAGAAGTGGCTCAAGGTAGTTATGCTAATTTGGCAATCATTTCTCACTCATCATCTGAGTTTATTGTTGATTTTATTCGAGTAATGCCAGGAGTACCCAAAGCGCCAGTAAAATCGCGCATAATACTTACTCCTGAGCATGCGAAGCGTTTGTTTCAAGCACTAGGCGATAATATTACAAAGTACGAATCGATGCACGGAAAAATTAAAAATGTGGAAAAAGAAACGCCTATGATGCCAATGAATTTTGGTGGACCTACGGCGGAAGCTTAAAGAAAGCTGTTTCTTTTGAAAGGATTTATAACGTATTCGGGCGAAAATAAATATTAAATATTTAATAAAAGAAGGCTGTTGGATTTATTTCTTACAGCCTTTTTTAGGTCTTCGACCTTTTTGATGTTGCTCACGCACTTCTGTAAGTTTATAGAAAAAAGACTAGTATCGAAAGTAAAAAGAGAAGTATTTTACGACTTTTTACTTTTTAAGGTCTTCGACCTTTTTTAAGTTGCTCACGCACGAGTGAAACGACTTTCATTAATAATGATTTGTTGAAAAATAAATAACAATTTCTTATGCTGAGTAAAGGAAAAATAAAGTTGGTAAGTTCTTTGCAAAAGAAGAAATATCGGCTGTACCATGGGCTATTTGTGGCAGAGGGGCATAAGCTGGTAGCTGAAATTATAAAGAGTAATTATAAAATACGCACACTGATAGCAACTCGTCAGTGGCTGAGTAAGGGGATTGGCAACCAGTGGCTTTCAGGCTTTATTAACGAGCCGATAGCCGAAGAAATAATAGAATCCACTACCGAAGAAATCCAACGTTTGAGTAGCTTACAGGCACAGTCGTCGGTGATTGCACTGGTGGAGATTCCCAAGAGTATTACGTATAGCGAGAACATTCGTAACGATCTGTCGTTGGTGCTGGATGATATTCAAGACCCAGGTAATTTTGGAACGATCATTCGCACGGCAGATTGGTTTGGGATAAAAAATATTTTCTGCTCGCCCAACACGGTGGATATTTATAATACCAAAGTGGTGCAGGCTACCATGGGATCAATCACACGCATACGGGTACATTATATCGATTTATACTCGCTGCTGGATGATTTTTCGGATCAAAAGGATTTCAATATTTACGGCACTTTTTTGGATGGCGATAATATTTACGAAAAATCATTACACAACAAAGGCTTTGTAGTGATGGGCAACGAAGGAAAAGGTATTTCGGATACACTAAAGCAAAAGATCTCTGAGCGGCTTTATATTCCTACCTTTCAGATGCAAAAGAAAGCACCCGAATCACTCAATGTGGCTACGGCAACAGCCATTATTTGTTCCGAATTTCGTAGAGGTTTTTGACCAGACCTCAAATTGTCCGTAGGACATTTGAGCGTCAATTACTTCAATTTAAAATATACTAGTTCATACAAGCAGGCTGATTGTTCGTGAAAAAAGCTGTTAAGTTTTACTGGTGCAAAGACTTTCCAGCATCCGTAGGATTTGGAAACCGCTGGGATATTTGTCTTTTAAATGCGTCTGTTCCAGATTTCATCACTTCGACTACTGTGTATTATTACAAAAATAGTTATGCCCTTA
>JAOZTL010000024.1 GCA_029942205.1 Bacteroidales bacterium
TAGAAGCAAAATCATATAAAGCGTGTGCCTTAGGATTATAATGTAAAAAATCCATTGCTTCCATATATTGAATAGGTATTTTTTTTAGATTTTTTTCTTCAATAAAAAAACCTTCTGAAAATAATTGCCACAGTGGTTTATTTTCACCTTTAATCTTTAGAAATAAATAAGTTTCAATTGCCTGTATTTGTGTATCTCTTAACTCTCCTTTATTGCGTATATAGGAAACAAGATTTTTTACACTACAAGCATCTGATTGTAACCACTCAAAGGTTTTATATTTAATTATATTATTTAACATTCTTTTTTATTCAATTGTAGATGACTACTTTATTTTACAAAAGTAACATTTTATATTTAATTGGTGTGTTTTCAATTGTGGCTATCTAATTATCTTGTTGGATTATAAACACTTCCCATAAATAAAATAGCTCCAGTAGAATTTTCTTTTATCAAGAAAATAAAGGGATGATCGGCACGAAATAGGAAGGGTTTATTCTTGATACTCACCGTGGCACGTATCATCACGACAGCAGTAGAGGCGGCAGCTTCCGTTCCTGTTTCCGAAACATCTACAAATGCCTTATGAATAACTTCACTAATTGCCAGATTCTTTTTGCCTGTCATTAACGAAAAATCGGCTTTCTGAAAAGCAGAAGGCATGCCCATTTCGTTCAATGTTTTGGATAATGTTACGCTTTTTGTCAATTTGAATTTTGGTAAATAAACCAGTGCTTTGCCTCGTTTCATTTGTTTTTCGTATTGCAAATACTGTTTCATTTCAAATTGACTGGCAAATTCAAAAAAATCGCTCCCTTTGGGTGGCATAATCACGATCATCGATGCTTCATTTGTTTTGTATGGCAATTCGATCATTTGAAGTGTATCATTTTCAACGTATTTTGTTTTAAAGTTGGTAAACATCAAAGTACTTCGGACAGTATCGTTCTTGTTTACAAAAAAATCTTGTTCTTTGCTTTTTTTCTTATCGAATTGTTTTTCCCAATTTCCATTAAAATAAATGGCATTTACCAGTACCATCACCGTAGATTTATCGATATGCTTTGGTTTTAGCAAGTCTTTAATTTTATTATTGGTTTGTAATTCTACCCATTCATTTATTTTTTTGCGTGTTTTTTCTGGTTTTCTCTTAAAATTAACAAATTCGACTCCTACTTCGTAATTCGTTTTTATCACATTCAAATAACTATCTAAAAAGCCAAAACTTTTTTGTGCCCAAATCGAATTGGCAACATTTAATGTTAGCTCTTTTTTTTGGCTGATTTGTTTGTTTAATGCCGCAAATGTTTGGTGAAAAGCTTCGTTATTCGCTCCAAAATGGAGAACTTTCTGCATTTCGGCTTCGGTATCACCAGCAGCACCAGCATAAGTCATCGCCAAAGCGGAAGAAATGCTAAAGGGCGAAAAAAATAAATTTTCGTCTTCGGTGGTGAGTTTATGAAACAAATCGAAGGCAAATTGGTTATTTTTAGTTGTTTGCATGGCTATTTCATTTTGAGAAAAGGCATTAATCGAATAAAATAAGGCTAAAATAATCAGTATTTTTTTCATTGTTTTAAGATCTTAAATAAGTGGATAAAATTAAATGGACATTTTTTGACAAATTATCAATGTAAATAAGGAAATTACGCCTAGTAAAACTACATCAACAGTATGATAAATCACTAATATATAGCTATATAGATAAGTAAAAATAATAAAACAGACAAAGTCTGAAGTAACATTAAATAGGTCGAAGCTCTAATTTTTTTTAGTATGAATCAAATGGCGAACAGTTTCCACTATTCCATCGGCATCGTAGCCCGCTATTTTATATAATTCCTGTTGCGATCCGTGTTCGATAAATTTATCGGGAATCCCTAGACGTTTTATTTTTGTTTGATAATCATTCTCTGCGGCAAATTCGAGCACCGCCGAACCAAAGCCACCAGCGATCATTCCGTCTTCAATCGTAATTATTTGTTTGAATTGCTTCAAAATTTGATGAAGTAAATTTTTATCCAAAGGCTTCACAAATCTCATGTCGTAATGTGCAATGCTCCAATTGTTTGTAGCAAATATTTCTTGTAAATCAATCACCGTGTTGGCAAGTGTACCGATAGTCAAAATCGCCAAATCTGTTCCTTCTGCAAGCACTTCCCCTTTACCTATTTCTATTTTCATGAATGGCTGTTTCCAGTCGATTTGTACGCCACTCCCTCGTGGATAACGTATCGAAAATGGACCTCCTTCAGGTAATTGTGCCGTGTACATCAAGTTTCGCAACTCTGTTTCGTTGCGTGGTGCAGCCACCGTCATATTCGGTACGGTGCGCATGTAAGACAAATCAAAAAATCCGTGATGTGTAGCTCCATCCGAGCCTACAAAGCCTCCTCGATCCAAACAAAAAACGACTTGCAAATTTTGTAAAGCTACATCATGAATCACCTGATCGTAAGCACGTTGCATGAAAGTAGAATAAATATTACAAAATGGAATCATGCCTTGTGTCGCTAAGCCTGCCGAAAACGTAACGGCGTGTTGCTCAGCAATTCCTACGTCAAAAGCACGATCGGGCATTTTTTTCATCATAATATTCATTGATGAGCCACTTGGCATGGCTGGTGTGATGCCTACAATTTTCGGGTTTTTTTCGGCCAATTCGACCAAACTATGCCCAAAAACGTCTTGAAATCTAGGTGCTTGTGCTTTTTTATTGACAGAAACAATTTTTTGTCCTGTGTGCCTGTCAAACAATCCAGGAGCATGCCAGCCTGTTTGGTCTATTTCGGCTTGTTTAAAGCCTTTGCCTTTTTGTGTGATGCAATGCAATAATTTAGGACCTGGAATATTTTTCAAATCATCCAAAACTTGTGTTAAGTGCATGACATCGTGCCCATCCACAGGACCAAAATACCTGAAATTAAGCGACTCAAACAAATTGCTTCGTTTCAAAATAACAGATTTCACTCCATTTTCTATTTTCTGAATAAAAGCTTGTGTATTAGGACCAAAACGCCGTAATTTTCCTAATACATTCCAAACATCGTCTTTCAGTCTATTGTAACTTTTTGAGGTGGTCAAATCCAGTAAATATTCGTTCAATGCGCCCACATTGGGGTCTATCGCCATGTGGTTGTCATTCAAAATCACCAAAATATCCGAATTTTCCATTCCTGCATTGTTCAAGCCCTCAAAAGCAAGCCCGCCCGTCATCGAGCCATCACCAATAATGGCAATAACATTGCGTTTTTTTTCGCTTTTCAACTTGCTAGCCACCGCCATTCCTAGCGCACCCGAAATGGAGGTAGACGAATGTCCCACTCCAAAAGCATCGTATTCACTTTCTGCACGATTTGGAAAACCGCTGATTCCATTCAATTTACGATTGCTGTGAAACGATGCCCTCCGCTCGGTCAATATTTAATGCCCATACGCCTGATGTCCCACATCCCAAACGAGCTGATCGTAAGGCGTATTGAATACATAATGCAGAGCCACAGTCAATTCCACCACACCGAGGCTAGCTCCAAAGTGCCCTGGATTTGACGACAACTCATCGATGATAAACTGCCGCAATTCCTTGCTTACTTGAATTAATTGATCGGTACTAAATTGCTTTAAATCAGAAGGATTATTGATTTGACTAAGTAATTTTCCTGCTTTTACTGACATATTTTAATCGATTAAGGTCTTCGACCCATTTGATGTTGCTTACGCACTTGTATCAAGTCTTCGAGCTTTTTGATGTTGTTTAGCTGGTACTGTAAATCAGTGATATTCAGAAAGATATATGGCAGTGAGATTGACTGGATATTTAGTGATTTATAAAATATTACACAAATGCGTAAGCCACATCAAATGGGTCGAAGACCTTAGTTATTTAGACAACAAAGATACAGAATATCTTATCGATAGGCAAAAGATAGAAAGCAAAAAAAATATTGTTTGTATGATCGACAAATATACTTACCTAGGAAATTTGATACGAATCAACAATACTTGACTTTTTTTTTAAATATCAATACTCGAATTTCATTCGCTTAAAAAGTTTAGAGTATCTTATTGAATAAAGAAACTAAATCGTTCATATTTCTATTATTCAATGTGTTGTTTATTTTTAATTTAAAATACTTGTCTTCAACAGCTGCTGGAAAAATAATATTCTCGGATTCTAAATTGCGTCTAAATTGCTGTATATTCGCTGTATCAACAAAAAAACGAAAAACATTTGTTCCATTGCTTATTGTTTCGATACGGAATTTTTTTTCTTTTTCGATCAAAGTCTTCAATTGAGAAAATAAAGATAATGCGTTTTGATATTCGGGCATAAATGTATCGACATAATCGAGTGCTACCGCCGCAAAAGGCCATACTTGAGGCATACCACCGCCAAACATTCGTCGAGTATGAAACAAACCCTCACAAAATGCTTTCGTTCCAGCTAAAATAGCACCTGAAGCAGCATTGAAATTTTTGTACAGCGATACATAAACGGTATCGAATAGTTGCGTGAATTGTTTGACTTCTAAGCCACTATGCACTACGGCATTAAATAAGCGTGCACCGTCCAAGTGCATTTTTATGCCTTTCTGTTTGGCTAATTGGCTGATTGCTTGCATTTCGTCGAAGTCAAACATTTGGTTATCCGCTCGGCGTACAGGCGATTCGATGGAAATGCAGCCTACTTTGGTTTTCACACGCCCATATTCGGCTCTGGCAATGGCTTTCAGTACTTCATCCAGTCCGAAAGATGTTTGTCCTTCGCCTAATGGCATTAGATTTAAGCTGCTAATGGTTTGTGCACAATCGCCCGAATCGTTGTAAATATGACTTTCTGCCTGAACGATTACTTTTCGTTTATTACCAGCATGTTTTCGGATGGCAATGTGATTGGCAAGTGTGCCTGTGGGCATAAAAATAGCACTTTCTTTTCCAAGTATTTTGGCAAATTTCTCTTCCAAAGCAGCCACGACACCTCCTTTTGAGTAGCTATCGGTTTGCAATGCGTTGTCTTTGGTCAATTGAGCGAGCAATGCGGCATATTCTTCTGGCGAATGATCCAAGCCATCTCGTATGAATTGTACTTTGGGCTTTGCAGCAGGATAATGTTTTGCCATTTCCATTGATTGAAAACTCATTAATGGAAATGAAAAAGCGGAAAGTCCTGCTAATTTTAAAAATTTTCGTCGATCAAATTTACTCATTTTCTATTTTTTTTAAGGATTCTAAATCTATCTGCTTACCTTTAAGGAATACACTTTCGGGGAGTTTCAGGTTCTCGATATTTTCCAGCGGATTGTCTTGTAAAATCAAAATATCGGCATCAAATCCAGTTTGTAGTTTTCCTTTTTTCCAACCAAAAGCTTCCTGAAAATTAGAACTCGCCGCCGCAATCAATTGTCGGTTACTTAGCCCTATTCTTTGTAACAATTCCAGCTCGGTATGTAACGAGATTCCAGGCATTGTGCCCCATACATCACAGCCACTGCCTGTAAGATACTTTGCCCCGTGTTGGTAATATTTTTGTTCCAACTCTATCTCTTTCAGTGCCATGCGAGTGTAATTATTTTGTACTTCTTCGTCATAATCGTGGTTGCCTGTTTGTTTATCGGCAGGATTATTTACTAATTCGGCATCAATCAATTCGGCAACAGGCTCGTTCCATGGATTGCGATGCTCAGGAAAATCAAGATACAGTAAACTTAGCGTTGGAATTAAATATGCATTGCCAGCCCCCAAGTTCTTTGCATATCGAATTACTGCCGAATCCTCCACATTCAAGGAGTACAAAAATTGGTAATATTTCCATTTTGGAGAGTTCATTTTGTTACTAAAAGGCTGCTCGGCAACAGCATACGCCATTTTTTCCGAAGCGATATTCAACGAGTAGCGTGTGGTGTGCACAAAAGCTTGTACACCCATTTCGATGGCTTCTTGGTAGCTAGTAAAACCCAATTCGCCAATGGTAGCCTGCTTGTGCTTGGCTGCCAAATCAATCGAATGTTGTAACAATTCGGGTGTTAATTTGTACATTAATAACATGACACGTTGTTTGGCAGCAGCAGAATGCGTGAAATCGGTTGTGATTTCTTGTTCATTTTGGATGGTGTCGCCTACTTCGCCGAGTGCAAATATTTCGGGTGATGGGTTTGCCGTTTCAAACAATTCGCCACGCCGTGCCGATTCCACACCAATAATACTTGTAACGCCCGATAATAAAAAAGCATTGGCATAAGCCTGATTATTAATCACCGCAAAACCATCAATAAGCCCAGCTACGATAAATTTTCCTGAAGCATCGATCATTTCTGCATTTTCGGGCAATTGCACCGTATCGTTCCATGCGCCAATGCGTTCAATCAAGCCATTTTGAACCACAATAAACCCATTTTCGATGTCATCAGCTTCTGTGCCGTCCCAATTGGCTCGAATAATTGTTCCGCCTTTGATGACCACAATATTTTCGTTCACGGCATTTTCTGTGCATTGCCACAACAGTAGCAAGGATAAAATACTGGCAATTAAAATTCCTTTTTGCATATTTTTTATGTTAAAATTATTGATGATAGATTTTTTAATAAATTCAGATTTACATAATTGCGTGAGCAACATCAAAAGTGCGAAGAGCTACCTTCCGTGTGGGCTTAAATCGGGTAAATTTGCACCATTTTTCAAATACTTATCAAACCAAGCTTTCACCATTGCATCCAGCTCATCGTCAAACTCGTTTAAACCATGATCGCCACCTTCAAACAAAACTAAGCGATGTGGAATTTGTTTTTTGATAAATTCGGCAGCCAATTCGAGTGCCATGCGAGGCACAACACGCCAGTCTGCCGTACCGTGAACCATCAAAATTGGTGTGGTGTGGCTTATTTTGTCTACAAATTTAATGGCAGATCGAGCATCCAAATGTTTCGTTTTATTTTCGGCATAATTTGGAATCAAATCCTGGTAAACCTCTTCCATCACAGGGCGTGTCTCTTTCATGATGAACAAATCAGACAGCCCGCCGCCAACCACTGCCGCTTGAAAACGTGCCGATCGAGCCAAAGTCAAATAAGTCATCATGCCGCCTCTGCTCCATCCATAAATGCCTAAGTGTGCTGTGTCTGCTTTTTCTTCGGTTTCGAGTAAAGGAATAAGGTTTAAAATGTCGTTTAATTCGTCGCCACCAAATTGGTCTTTTCCGCCAATGCCACCACCATTACCTCTGTACTGGCTACCCACCACCACGTAGCCCCAGCTTGCCACTTTGGCGATAATAAATGTTGCTTTGAAAATATTTAACGAACCAAAATCTAAATTCCCTCCTCGATTGTAAATAATGGCAGGATACACGCCTTGTGCTTTCGGATAAGCCATGTAGCCTTTTACTTGATTACCATCACTTTCGTAAGTAATTTCTTCCAAAATCACTTGTTGCAAATACGCATAGTCTGGCTTTAATTGATTGTTTTTGTCTAAAATTCTTGTTTTTAATTCTTTATTAATCAATGGATTAATGTTTTTTCGGTCGAGTAGTTTTCCATCTTGAGACAATAAACTAAACGTAAAAACTAGAAATAAAAAGCTAATAATTGTTTTTTTCATTTGGTTATAATTTGTACGTTATTGAATACTGCAATTTATTGAAATTTAATTTCTTAACAAAATTTGCTTACAGAATTTTGTAAACAAGAGGGTGGGACAAAATTAAGTTTCTAATTATTTTCTCCTAAATCATTGATTAAGAGAGAATTTACACTAGTGCGTGAGCAACATAAAAAGAAGGAGTCTGAAAGAAGAAAAATTTTATTAATTTTGCTGAAATAAAAAAAAGAAGAATGGCAAAAATAAGATTAACCAAAGAATTTCATTTTGAAATGGCGCATGCTCTCTGGAATTATGACGGGTTATGTCGCAATTTGCATGGTCATTCCTATATTTTATTCGTAACGGTGATCGGTAAACCAGAAAAAGATCAAACGAATCCAAAACAAGGAATGGTGATGGATTTTGGTGATTTAAAACGAATCGTGAACGAGACAATTATCGATAAGTTAGACCATTGCATAGTATTGAGCAAAAACGCACCTATTGAAAAATTTCAACAAATAGAACAATTATTTGATCGCGTTGAAGTCACTGATTACCAACCTACATGCGAAAACATGTTGCTTGATTTTGTTGAACGTATTCAACCTGAATTACCTGCAAATGTGGAACTTTTTAGTTTAAAATTACACGAAACAGCCACTTCTTTTGCTGAATGGTTTGCAAGTGATAATATTTGAATACAAAAGATTATAAGAACGTTGTGTTATTTGTTCACAAGCACACTTTACGTGAAAATGAGAATATCGTATTAACTTGATAAATAAGAAAATGTCAGATCAGAAAAAACTATTTTTATTAGATGCTTATGCTCTTATTTATAGAGCATATTATGCTTTTATCAAAAATCCACGAATAAATAGCAAAGGACAAAATACTTCTGCTGTTTTAGGGTTTATCAATACGCTGGACGAGGTGTTGAAAAAAGAAAAACCAACGCACATTGCTGTTGTTTTTGATCCACCAGGTGGCTCATTTCGTCGGCAGCTCGATCCCAAGTACAAAGCACAACGCCCACCAACTCCCGAAGAGATCATTCTATCAGTGCCTTACATCAAGCAAGTATTGGAGGGGTTTCGTATTCCTGCTATCGAAGTGCCTAATTATGAAGCGGATGATACCATTGGTACATTGGCTAAAATGGCTGAAAAAGAAGGCTTTACTGTTTACATGATGACTCCCGACAAAGATTTTGGTCAATTGGTTTCCGAAAATATTTTTATGTACAAACCCAAACGTGGACGAAACGATTTGGAAATTTTGGGAGCAGAAGAAATTAAAGCAAAATATAAAATAAAAGATCCGATACAAGTGATTGATATTCTTGCTATTTGGGGCGATACATCGGATAATATACAAGGGATTAAAGGAATCGGCGAAAAAACAGCTATTAAGCTTATTTCGCAATTTGGGAGTGCCGAAAACTTGCTCGCTAACACGGCTTCGCTGAAAGGAAAACAGAAAGAAAATGTGGAAAATAGCAATGAAATTGTAGCTTTATCCAAAAAACTAGTAACCATTGCTTTGGATGTGCCTGTGGAATTTGATGAAACCGAGCTTAAAGTAAAAAAATTAGACGAAACGAAGCTTAAAGCTTTATTTGAAGAGTTGGAGTTTAATGCATTATCTAAAAGGATATTACCTAATATGCATAAAAGTGGTGATCAGCCTATTCAAGGTAATTTATTTGGAATGCAAGAAACAGTTGAAAACACGGTAGAAGAAAAAGAAACGCCTGTTTTTGATTCAATCCAAACGGTTGAGCATGATTACCAACTACTGGAAACACCTGAGGCTTATCGTGATTTGGCAGCTTCATTGGCTAATTTGAACGAATTTTGTTTTGATACCGAAACGACTGGATTGGATGCACATCAAGCCGAATTGGTCGGGATTGCTTTTTCATGGGAAAAGAATAAGGCTTTTTATGTTTCAATCCCTGATAATCAGAAAGAAGCAAAAGAGATTGTAGATATATTTAAAGTCGTCTTGGAAAATAAGAATATTCGGAAAGTAGGACAAAATATCAAGTATGATTTGTTGATATTAAAAAATTATGACATCAAATTGGCTGGAGAGCTGTTTGATACCATGATTGCACATTATTTGTTGTTCCCCGAACAGCGACACAATTTAGATCGTTTGACACAAACTTATTTGAATTATCAAATGGTTTCGATCGAAGAATTGATTGGGAAAAAAGGCAAAATGCAATTAAACATGCGACAAGTTGCACCCAAAAAAGTGAACGAATATGCAGGCGAAGATGCCGATAAAACTTACCAAATCAAGCATATTCTGGAAGAAAAATTGCAGAAAGCAAACTTGATGGATTTGGCGCAACAAATAGAAATGCCTTTGGTGTATGTGTTGGCTCAAATGGAATCGAATGGTGTGCGATTAGACAGCAAGCATTTAGCGGATTATGCCATTGTTTTAAGTGAAAATATTGCAAAAGCCGAAGCTGAAATTTTCCGCTTATCGGGGAGTGAATTTAACGTCGGGTCGCCCAAACAGTTGGGAGAAATTTTATTTGATAAAATGAAAATTATCAATAACCCTGTGAAAACTAAAACGAAACAATATTCAACCAGTGAGCAGGAACTGAGCAAATTAAAAGATAAACACGAAATCGTTGAACAAATACTTGAATATAGATCACTTAAAAAGCTGCTATCCACCTATGTAGATAGTTTACCAAAATTAGTTAATCCGAAAACAAAAAAATTGCATACTTCCTATAATCAGGCGGTTGCTGCTACGGGGCGTTTGAGTTCCAACAATCCAAATTTGCAAAATATCCCGATACGTACCAAAGAAGGGCAGGAAATACGGAAAGCTTTTGTGCCTAGCGATGAGGAACACGTGATATTTGCTGCCGATTACTCACAAATTGAATTGCGCTTAATGGCTGCTATGAGTAAGGATACTAACATGTTAGAGGCTTTTCGGAATGGTGAAGATATTCATGCAGCTACGGCCGCAAAAATTAACAGTTTGCCGCTGAATGAGGTTAGCCGAGAAATGAGAAGTAAAGCAAAATCAGCGAATTTTGGGATTATTTATGGTATTTCGTCTTTCGGATTGGCACAAAACTTGAAAATTTCACGAAAAGAAGCCAAAGAGTTAATAAATGGCTATTTTAATAGTTATCCAGAAGTGAAAATATTTATGGATGAACAAATTCGTTTTGCACGTGAACACGAATTTGTGCAAACCATAATGCATCGAAAACGCTTTTTGAAAGACATTAATTCACACAATGGCATTGTACGAACTGCTGCCGAACGAAACGCTATTAACGCTCCTATTCAAGGATCGGCGGCTGATGTTATCAAAATTGCGATGATTCGGATTCATCAAAAAATGAAAGAAATGGGCTTAAAAAGCAAAATGATTTTGCAAGTGCATGATGAATTGGTATTTGATGCAATAAAAACAGAACTCGAATTATTGCAAAAAATGGTGATCGAAGAAATGGAGAATGCTGTTAAAGTAAATGTTCCGATGACTGTTGATACTGGTTTAGGCAACAACTGGTTAGAGGCTCATTGATTTTAGTTGAATCGAAGCGATTTGTAAATGACAAACGAAAAAATAACAGGCATACTGCTTGCAGGTGGACGTAGTTCGAGAATGGGCTACGATAAAGCTCTCATTAAACTTGGGCATTACCGAGTGATAGAGCTGGTAGCTAGAACTATGCATGTAGTTTGCGATCAGATTATTCTTAGTGCAAATTCTACCGATTACGATTTTTTGGGCTTACAACGAGTGTCTGACGAAGTCAAAAATATTGGTCCCATAGCTGGTTTACATGCCTCATTAAAGCATTGTTCATCAAATAAAGCACTGGTTGTCAGTTGTGATGTGCCTTTTGTGTCGGTTGATTTATTAACACACTTAATCGAAAAAGCAGAATCGGACGATACTACTATTTTAATGCATCGGCAAAAAAAACACCCATTAATAGCTATTTATCGCAAAAGCATTTTGCCACATCTGGAGACCGCTATTAAACAAAAAAAATATAAATTATTAAACGTTATTGCACAAAGTAAGCACTCGGAAATTCAAATTGATAGAAAATTGGCTTTTTATGATGAAAATTTGTTTTTAAATCTGAATACACCCGAAGAACTGGCTTTGGCTCAGACTTTTATCGAAAAATTAAACAGGTGAATCCCTCATGAAGGGAATGATTAAATTTCAATAACTTACAAAATTTGAACACATGAAAATATTATATTTTGGAATTACTTCAGAAATAACACAACAAAATTCGGAAGAATTGAATAACATAAAAAATCTTTATGAATTGAAAAAAAACTTATTTGAACGTTATCCAAAACTGGAAAATATAAACTTTCAAATATCTGTAAATCAGCAATTAATAAGAGGTGATCAAAATTTAAGTACAACAGACGAGATTGCTCTTTTGCCTCCGTTTGCTGGCGGATAAGGTCGTTTGATCTTTTTGATATTACTTACGTAATTATATAAAACTATTGTAATCAATGATTTATCGAAAATGGAAAAAATGGATACAAATGATTATTTAATCGATTTTCCTTTAAGCCCCGCATTTATTGCAGAGCAAGTGTCGGCACAAAATATGCAAGATGCTGGCGGACAAAGTTTTTTTATTGGAAAAATCAGGGCAGATGCGGTTGAAAATAGCTCGGTTGTAGGGATTGAATATTCAACTTATTCATCTATGGTACAGAAAGCTATGGATGCAATTAAAGACAAAATCTACAAGAAATATGACGACGTGAAAAGTGTTATTATTTTTCATAGTATTGGTTTGGTGCGAGCAGGAGAGAGCTCAATGCTCGTTTCGGTGAGTGCAGGGCATCGCAAGGCTGCTTTTCATGCGCTGGAAGATACGGTGGACATGATAAAACACGAAGCTCCTATTTGGAAAAAGGAATTGCTGAAAAATGGGAATCATCGATGGCTTTAAAATCGAAGACCTTTTTGAATGATTAATTATTGAAAAAAGCCTACATTAATGCAGGCTTTTAAGCAAGATTGATTGAATATATATTAATGATGATTGTTTTTTTTGTCAGTAAACAGTAAATTCAAACGGAATATCTACTATTTCGGAATATTCAATTCCTGAAGTTTCCATATCTTCATCATCTTCAGGGTAATGCCATTTAATTTGTACGTTGTGTCCAGAAAAGCTCATTTCTTCAAGTCTATATAAAAGTTCTAAAATATATTTGGAACTAGCTGTGTTATAATAATCTAGTTCAAAATTGATAATGGTTTGTTTTTTTGGGTTATGGGCATATTCATCCAACCAATGCAGGATTGGATTAAAAAATTTTTCAACATCCGATGGAAATGATTTTCCCTTGATTACAAAAGATTCTTTTTCGTAATCTAAAACGACTTGCGGCGTATCGTATGTTGCTTTATAGGTAATGTTTTGCATATTCGGGTCTTCTTTTTTTATTCTTCTATTTAATTATTACACAAAAGATGCCAAACTTTATTATTCTACCTCTTTGTTTATATAAAAAAGTGAATATTTTTTTTATTTTATTATTATTTGATTTAAATAAACACTTTAGATGAAGTAGATATTTCATCTATATATCAGGCACTTATGTGTTTTTAATAATATGGTGATTAAGAAAAAAACATTATATTCGTTAAGAGTAAATCGTGATTTTTATGGGACGCAGACTTATATTGAACCTGTTTTTGAAAAAGCAGATGAAATTTTTCAAACAAAAACTTTTTCAAAAAATAAACCCTCCTCCACCACAAACACAAACCGCCAAACCCCTTTTATCTGTTATGCTTCGTAAAGTTTCCAAAAACAGAAGAAAAACATTGACATTTATTTTT
>JAOZTL010000025.1:0-5322 GCA_029942205.1 Bacteroidales bacterium
TTAAGATAAGTCGTTGAAAATCTGTATTTTAATTTGTAATTCATATTTCATAATTCAACGAAGTGTTGAGAGTAACAATTATTTATTTTCATCCATTTTTTCACTCTTTTCTAGTGCTTTTTTTTCTAATTTAGCCGAAAATTACAAAGAAATTAAATCCGAACAGTAAGGTTTTCAATCTTTTTGATGTGGCTTATGCGTGAAAAAGCTTTTTAATCAATAAATTAGGAAAGTATTTTCACTAGTGATTGAGTAACTTAAAAAGGATAGAATAAGGTCTTCTCCTTAAAACAACGGCACTTTAATTTACACAAAAAAAACGTACCAAATGTATAAAAAATGGTTTTTAGTATGTATATTATTCACATTCTTTCAATTATCGAGTAATGCAACGGATTATTACTGGGTAGGAGGTTCAGGTAATTGGTCTGAATTAGGGCACTGGGCTACCAGTTCGGGCGGTAATGTGTATCATTCGGCAGTGCCTGGTTTTGACGATAGTGTGGTATTCGATGCTAACTCATTTTTGGCTGTTACCAACGAAGTTGTTATCGATGTGGATAAAGCTTTATGCAACGATCTTGATTTTTCGGCACTCACGCAGCAGCTATCTCTTTTGGGCAATACTCAATTGGCAGTATACGGAGCGGTTCGCTTGAGTAATTTGCTCACGTTCAGTTTCGATGGCAGTCTGCTTCTCGAAGCGGTAGCAAAAGATCTCCATTTTGTAACGGAAGGGCGTAATTTGGCATGTGATATTTATTTCAATGGCAGCGACATGATTTGGACGATCGATGGCGATTTGAACGGTAATAAATCACTAAATATCAGTAGTAAAAGCAGTGTTTTTAGTTTTCAAAACATGACGCTTGGTGCATCGCTATCCGTGGATGCACGTTACACAAATATTACTTTCAACGGCACGATGTCTATAGGCGTAGATCTCGTATTTATTGGCACAGAAAGCCGATTGAGTACCACGAATACGCTATTCATTGGGAAAAATCTCAGTTTAACAGGAATTGATGCCAATTTTGATTTAGGCGGCAGTTTACAAGTAGAGCAGACTCTTTTGGTGGCAGAGGGTGCTTTTTTGGGCAATGCAAATTCCATTCAAGCAGGCGCTGTATCGCTCATTCGTACAGGGAATCTTAATATTTCAGACATTAATTTGGTGCTCGGATATCGGTTTTCTGTATCGGGCACAGAGGCATTACTTACTAGCACTAATACACGGATCTTTTTTTCAGCTTCAAATGCTATTTTATCTTCCGATATTCCTGTCCAATTAGTAGAAGTGCAATTTGCCGAGAACGGTACATTTTCAGGCACGGCAAGCACTGTGTCTCAACTCTCTTTTGCCAAAGAAGGCAGTATTAGCGGTGATCAAAATCAATTTGGTGATGTGCGTATTGCTCAAAATGGACAAATCAAAGGAAGCCATCAATACGAATTCTTAACGCTTTCGGCTGGTTATGCATACGTTTTTCAAGCTTCAGAAACTCAAACAATAACGAGCTTTGCGGCAAATGGCGAATGTGGGAAATTTATCCGTATCGAGAGCGACCAGGAAGGCACGCAGGCTATTATTTCACAAAATTCAGGAACAATTCTCTTGAATTATTTAATCGTGCAGGACATTAATTTTCTTGGCGGAGCTACTTTTTCGTCAAGTCCATATTCCGATTTGGGCAATACTACAGGATTGACAGGCACAGCACAATCATCTCGAAACCTTTACTGGGTGGGCGAAGCAGGCAATTGGAGTGATCCAACGCATTGGTCTATCAGCAGTGGCGGAACGGGCGGAGCATGCATTCCATCACCTGTGGATCATGTTTTTTTCGATCAAAACTCATTCACCACAGCCATGCAGCAAGTCAGTGTCGATCAAAAGAATGCTTACTGCAAAACGATGGATTGGAGCAATGCCGCCAATACGCCCATTTTTAGGAATACAATTACGAGTGGAAAATTGCACATTTACGGCTCGTTATTGCTTCAAACCAACATGACGTGGAATTATGCTGGTAGTAGTTATTTACGATCGACCGAAATAGGAAATTTGCTCACCAGTGGCGGACAAACATTTGCAGGTAATCTACTGCTGGAGGGCGAAGGCGGACAATGGACTTTTACCGACGATTGGGTGCTGCCCGAGTATTCTGTCTTTTTATTACGAGGAACGCTTATCACGAATGGAAACTTACTGCATGTGCTTGATTTTGAGTCAAATAATACGACTTATGATCGATTATTGAATATTGAAAACTCAAGTGTTGTTCTTGAAAACTCATGGACGATCACTCGTGAACGATTTGGACTAAATACCACTAATTCGCACATTAATCTAGTCAAAGTAGATGCAATGATGAATGCATCTGAAAATTTGATTTATCATAACATTTCTTTTTCATCCACAATTAGCAGCAATGCACGTTTGTTTGGCGATCAATTAACGATTAACGAGCTTATTTTTTCGGCAAAAGCAAGCAGTTTACTCAGCAATTCGACCGTTCAAAGCTTATTGGTGAACGATGAAATGAAATTTTCTGCCGCCAATAATACCTTTGTTCTGGCACAATTGAATAGTAATGCCGAATTTTTAGCAAATAATACTTTTGGAACATTAACGCTTACAGCAGGCAAATTATATACTTTATCTAGCGGAAACACGCAAACCATCACCACAGAACTAAATGCAATAGGCAATTGTAACGCACAAATTAGCTTTTTATCTACCATAGAAGGCAGTAGTGCCTTTTTGAAAAAGCAAAATGGCGATTTATCTGTCGATTATTTTATTATGCGAGACATCGAAGCCCTTGCTGGCGTTGCGTATACGGCAAACAATACGCTTGATTTAGGCAACAACGTTGGTTGGACGATTAACGAGCAAGCGTCCAAAAATTATTACTGGATTGGCGGTTCAGGAAATTGGGACGATACCGATCATTGGGCACTATCAAGCGGCGGAGTGGCAGGTGGGGCTTGCTTACCCACACAAATCGATCAAGTTATTTTTGACGATCAATCATTTTCGACTGATGGACAAAAAGTAACAATAAATACAGAAACGGCACATTGCAAAACCATGGATTGGTCAGGAATTACACATTCCACATGTCTCGAAAATTCAGTAACAAGCCAGCTTTATGTACATGGTTCGCTTTTACTTTCGGATCAATTAAATTGGCAATACGCTGGATATTTGCATTTTAAAGGCACATCTGAATCTTTTTTTATTGATTTAAAAAATAATTCATTGCTCGCAAATGCGTATCTCGATGGTTTTGAGTGGGTTTTATCTTCTGATTTCAATAGTACACAAGCGTTGATAATTACACAAGGAAGCCTTGAATTGAATAACTTTACCTTGTCTGCCAGTAGTTTTGAGTCTAATAGCGATGCAAATTCCGTTTTATTAGCTTCACAATCGCTTATCGAATTACAAAATAAATGGACTACGGGAAAGAATTTTGTGATGGAAGGCACAGGCACTCAGATCATTATTCAAAATAATGCTGGGCGATTTACCAATCAAAGCAATACGACACTCACTTTTGATCAATTAGAGTTTGCAGGCATTGGTGCTGGTTTTTTATCAAACAATAGCAATTTATCGGTATTACAAATGCAAAGCGGTACAGCAGAAGGAAATATGAGTCAAATTGATTCTGCATTTTTTCAATCAGATATAACACTAAAAGGCGATTTGTCCATCAGTTATGGCGATTGTCAAGCAAAAGTCTCGATTTACGACAATCATGTTTTTGGTAAAATGCATTTTCGTGGTGCAAGTATTCTCTACTTGAATAATGAATTTGAATCAGCAAAATTTTATGCCGAAGCCGAATTAAAAGGCAATAATCAGTTTGATACACTGTTATTTAGCCCTAATCATACCTACATTTTAGGCTCATTTCGCACCCAAACTATTATCGAAGAATTAAGTTTACAGGGTAATAATTGTTTCAAAATCGATTTGCGATCAAGTGTAGAAGGCATGATGACAATATTATCTAAGGCATCGGGCAGTGTGGATGCTTATGCACTAAACTTGCGAGACGTGAAAGCCAGTGGTGGTGCGGATTTTTATGCTGGTGGAGCATCGGCAAATTTAGGTAATAGCCCTGGCTGGATATTGGGCAATCCGCCTGGTTTTATTTACGGATTTGGTGTTGATAGCATTTATTTACAAAGCGAAACCGCCGAAATAAGTAGTGTAAATTTCAATATCGACGAAAATACACAATTCATTTGGAACATTGCATCGTCGGAAGCTGTTATTTATTCTCAAACTCCTCAAAAATACGAACTTGAAGCCGTATACAGCGGTTCGCCTACGCATTGTAGCTTCACCGATGACATTAGTATCCATTTTGCCGAATTTCAAAACGCCTCTTGTCGAGGCTCTTCCGATGGCTACATCCGTATTGCGTCTGATGCTGCCATTCCGTACACTTACCAATGGTCAAACGGCAGCACCACAGCCAATCAAGAAAACCTGGAGCATGGTATTTACGAATTGCACATCACCGATCCCACGAGTGACGAAGTGGCTACTCGAACCTTTGTGCTGGAAAGTCCAGAAGCCATGACGGTCGATTTCTTGATAAATAAGCCTACTTGTATAAATGTAGCAGATGCGCAAATAACGTTAAGTATTGAGGGAGGTGAATCACCTTACAGCATTATTTGGAGTGATAATGCTGGGGTGCATACTGCCATCCGAACAAATCTTTCGCAAGGAACGTATGAAGTGCTTATTCAAGATGCCACGAATTGCGAAACGAAGCGCATGAACATAGAAATAATCGATACAGAGGCACTTACGTTAGCAATATCGCCTCTGCAAGCCATTTCGTGCCCCAACACGACAGACGGACAATTACAAGCAAATGTGCAAGGAGGCACGTCCCCCTACTCGTATGTTTGGAATAATGGCAGTGCAGAAGCGGCTATTCATAATCTCGCAGCAGGTGAATATTCGGTCAGCATTACGGATGCCAACCAGTGCGCCGTGGTGCAACAAAGTTACCAATTGAACGATCCGCTTCTGTTGGCTTATCAAATCGAGAAAAAAGACCAGCTGTGCCCAAGCACGAATAGTGGTAGCTTAAAACTACTCGTTTCGGGCGGAACAGAGCCGTATCGCTTCGTTTGGCAGCATACGACAGAAAACGTTGCGGCACTCGACAATTTAGGAGTAGGAAACTATTCGGTGCAAATAAGCGGTGCGAATGCTTGTTCCGTTATCGAAACGAGCGTAGAAATCAAAGAAGGCGAAAAAATCATTATCGATAATGTAGAAACCAGCCA
>JAOZTL010000025.1:5332-13353 GCA_029942205.1 Bacteroidales bacterium
AGATTTAAATTATAATAAATTTGTCAGTGAAGGCGATGGGCAAATAGAAATTTCGGCTATGGGAGGCTACGGGAATCTCCAATTCAGCCTCGAAAATGGAATTTATCAAACCAATGCTGTTTTCGATCAATTAGAATCAGGCACATATTCGGTACAAATTAGGGATAATGAGCAATGCGTGCTCGAAACAGAAATAAAACTTGCCCAACCCGAATCGTTAATTGCCGATTGGGACATAACAGAGCCTGCTTGCGCACAAAGCAAGGACGGAAGCGTATTCACCACATTCACAGGCGGAACAGAGCCTTACACTAGTATTTGGACAAATTCCGACGGCGAAATAACAGAGCCAACAAGCTTAGGAATAGGCACTTATTCGATGCTAGTGAGCGATTATAATCAATGTCTCTTAGACGAACAGATCACGCTTAACGCAGGTGCGTGCCAGCCACAAATAGACGTTCCAAACGTGTTTTCGCCCAATAATGATAGATTGAATGATTTTTTGTATGTCGATGCGCAACATTTGGCGAATTATCGTCTCGAAATATTCAATCGCTGGGGGCATCAAGTGTTTGTTTTGGATCAAAATAATTTGTACTGGAATGGTTATATTATGCACACTGAACGTGAAGCAGCTACTGGCGTTTATTTTTATGTCCTCACCGCATTCGATTTTGATGGAGTTCGTTTAATTAAAAAAGGAAATATTCATTTATTTCGGTAATGTAAGTTGTCATTGATAAAAGGCGATTAAATATTTACATCCAAGCAGATGACTGTATGAAAATCTTATAATATTTAACTTTGTGTGATTTCAGACTTCGTCTGTTTTAACTATTTATTTTTGGAAGATTGCCAAAAATGGTATAATATTCGATAGTAGAATAAATAACTCATTATATTTAACCAAATAAATGATTGAATACTCATTTAAAAAAAATCTTATTCTTGTCAATAGTCTGATTATAAACACCTAAAATAGGTCGAAGACCTTATAAACTATAAAAAAATATACCCATGAAATATTACCTAAGTTTATTCATTTCTTTATTAATGCTAAATTCGAGTATTGCTCAAGTAAAAAATAACCGAGTAGTAGCGATTACTTCTATGCCTCCGACGATATTAGCTGGCGATAGTTTTGATATAAATATCACAATAGTAAAGCCAAATCTACGTCATTATGGAGAATTTCAGCAAAAACTTCCGAAAGGCTTTACTGCTTATGAAAAACGTTCGGATCGTGCAGATTTTAAGTTCACTAAACAAACAGTAAGTTTTACATGGCTTCGATTGCCTACCGAAGAGCGTTTTTCGGTAACGTACAGCGTGAAAGTAGATACTGGAATTATTGGTAATTTCCGATTGCAGGGACAATTTTTATACGTTTATAACAACCAACGAGGCGCAGTAGTTGTTGATCCATTGCCGATTGTTGTAACTAAAAAGATTAAATTTAATTTTAATCATCAAAATGCAACACAAACAAGCACGAATACAAATACACAAAACACGACACAAGCAAACACACAAAATACAGCAGTAAATGACCCAAATAAAGTACAAGTAATACGCAAACGCTCTAGTACACAGCCAGAAATAATTAAGCTGAAAGTCAATTTGGGCGAAATACAAGGAGGCACAAGTATCAAAGAAATTATCCCTGTTGGCTATCGTGTCGAAAAATTACAGACTAACGGCGCAATTTTTACGTTTAATAGGCAAAATGCAGAGTTTTTGTGGAGTAGCTTGCCAGCTAGTCGTAATTTTGAAATTTCGTACAAATTAATTCCATTGAGTGGAACAGGAAACAAACCGCCATTAAAAGGTGAAATTTTATACATTAAAAGCGGAAAAGTGATTCATGTGCCTATCGTAGATGAAACAGCAAAAAGCAATGGCGCAATAAATTCAAACGACGTTATCAATTTTATAACTAATTAAGATCTTCGATCTTTTTTGATATTGCTTACGCAATTTCGAAAATGCAGAAATTGTAAATGAGTGGACAAAATTAATCGTATATTTATTTTTCGATAAGTCTTTGATTTTAATACATCTAAACAAGTTAATGAGAAATATTAAACAACAAAACATTTTAATTTTCATTTATGCGTAATTTACTTTATTTTGCTATTTTCTTGCTTTTCTCGCAAGCGATGCAGGCTCAAAATGATGTGCCTAGGATATTGACAACCAAAGGAGAAGCCAAAGTTTATTGGGATCAGGAAAATGAATCGAAAAAAGCTGCCAAGGCCCGAGCATTGCACGATGCCAAATTGGTTGCTTTGGATAAAGCCTTCGGCTCGTCGATTATCCAAGGAAACATGGTGAAAACCCATGAAGAAAACAACAAATCGGAAACAACGGTAAATACCATCGGAAATGTCGAGATAAAAGGCGAAATCATGCAAGTTTTCAGTGAAGAGTACCATGAACTGCTAGAAAGCGATTTTGTTGAAAATGGAGACGACAACAGAATATACATTCAATGCAAAGTAAAAGTAGAATCGAAAGAACTTTTAGAAGCCAAACTGGCTATCGAAACATTTGTAACAAATTCAAATAAAATAGTAAAGCCTATTACTGAATTTTTTAATGATAATGATTTCTTTTTATATTTTAAAAGTCCTGCGGATGGTTATTTGACCGTTTTTATGGACGATAGTCAATATGGACTTTGTTTGTTACCGTACATGGAAATGCCTGAAAATCTGAATGATGGAATGCCAATAGAAGCCAATAAAGAGTATGTTTTCTTTTCTAATAAGGCAGAACATAATTATTTTGAAGATAAATATTTTGAGGAAGATACGTATCAACTTGTTGCAGAAAAAGAATACGATCAAAATATTATTTACATTATTTTTACTAAAAAACCATTAGCAGAGCCTATTTTACATGAGAACTTAACTGTCGATATTTTAAGTGATGAAGAACGAGACCAGTATACTGTTCCAAAAGCTCTGAAAACAAATAAATTTCAGAAATGGCTGCTAAAAAAGAAACAATTTCGTTCGGATATTCAAGTTGAAGAAATCGTGATTAGTATTAGTAAACGTTAATTTTTGACCAATTATTGATGATGAATAAATTGGAAGAAATTCGTTCGGCAAGCTTTATTGGTGCAGGAAATTTGGCTACGCACTTGGCGCAAGCACTTTATTCATCAGGAATTAAAATTGTTCAAGTGTATAGCCGTAGTTTACAATCAGCCAGTGATTTATCTAAAAAAATCAAATCTGAAGCCATTTGTGATTTGAGCAAGATAAATTTCAATGCAGATTTGTATATTTTTGCGGTTACTGACGGGGTAATTGCCGATTTGTACGACTCACTCGATTGGCACAACAAAATGATTGTCCACACAGCAGGCAGCATTCCGCTTCAAGTTTTTAAAAATCAAGCTAATACAGGTGTTTTTTATCCCTTACAAACATTCTCAAAGCATCGATTAGTTTATTTTAAGCAAATTCCGATTTGCATAGAAGCTAACGAGCAAGAAACCGAAAATAAATTGGTTCATTTGGCTCAAAAAATTTCAACAAACGTACAAATAATCGATTCGGAACAACGAAAACAAATCCATTTGGCAGCTGTTTTTGCATGCAATTTCAGCAACCACATGTACGCCATTGCTAACGAAATATTAGCAAAAAAACGGATCGATTTTGAAATAATCCGTCCTTTGATACTCGAAACCACACAAAAAGCCCTAGAAAACGATCCCGTATCGGTTCAGACAGGTCCTGCATTACGCTCAGACAAAGCGGTTGAAGAAAATCACCAAGAAATGCTTGTAGATTCGTCTATCTTTCAAAAAATTTATAGATTTGTCAGCCAAAGTATTTTTATATTAAACCAAAATAAGTAATAACGAAAAAACAGTTTGTTTTATTTCGTTATTATTGAAATTCAAATAGTTATGTCTGATAAAGTAGTCCGCCCTTATAAAACAATGACAAGTGCAAAAAAAGAACAAGTTGTTTCCATGTTCAATAATATTGCGCATAAATATGATTTTTTGAATCATTTTTTATCCATCGGAATCGATAAAATTTGGAGGCGTAAAGCAATCCGCACATTAGCTACACACCAGCCCAAACGCATATTAGACATTGCAACAGGAACAGGTGATTTGGCAATTGCAGCACTTCGCTTGAATCCTGAAAAAATTATAGGCGTGGATATTTCTGTAGGAATGCTCCAAGTAGGTAAAGAAAAGATAGAAAAACGCAAGCTCTCGGATAAAATAGAACTAATGGAGGGCGATTCGGAAAACTTACAATTTGCCGATGAATCATTTGATGGAATAACAGCTGCTTTTGGAGTACGAAACTTTGAGAATTTAGAAAAAGGCTTATTTGAAATGCATCGTGTACTTGATAAAAAAGGTAAATTGGTAGTTTTAGAATTTTCTAAACCTCAAGCTTTTCCATTCAAACAAATTTATAATTTTTACTTCAATAATATACTGCCTCTTTGGGGAAAAATATTCTCAAAAGACAATTCTGCTTATACATATTTGCCCGAATCTGTACGTGCATTTCCTGATGGAGAGCTTTTTCTTGCAAAATTGCGGCAAGCAGGCTTTGTTCATGTAAAACAACAAAGACTAACATTTGGTATCGCATCTATTTACTCTGGTGAAAAATGATATAAAAACTCATGCAATTAAGTATAATCTAGTTTTTTGAAGCAAGCTCACAGTAAGTACTATTTCATTAAATTAAGGTGAAATCTCAAAATTAAAAAAAGTAAAATATAATTTTTTCTTTAAAAAAAAGTTTTAAAACAAAAGCATTTTACTTAAACACACACACACAATTAAACGACACTTCGTTAAATTTATAATTGACAATGAATAATTGATAATTATTTTACTGATAAATAGTAGCTTGCGAGTGCTAATATCCAAATAAATATTTGCACTTATCAATTTGGTTATTAGACAATTACAGTAAAACTTAATGAACTATTGATTAAACGACACTTTTTCAAGTTGAAATTATTTGTAAGTTATTGATTGTGATAGATTTGTACAAGTGCGTAAGCAACATCAAATAGCACGAAGTGCTTAGCATATAATTTAAACGACACTTTTTTAAGTTGAAATTATTTGTAAGTTATTGATTGTGACAGATTAGCACAAGTGCGTAAGCAACATCAAATAGCACGAAGTGCTTAAAATTGAAATGATGAAAAAACTTTTGTTTATACTCTTTTTTTTTATATTAGGAATAAACGCAAATTCACAACAAAAAAGAACAGAAAATTTGCCTAAATTTGATAGGAAACCTGTTCATTTTGGTTTCACTTTTGGATTAAATGTAATGGATTTTGACATTCATTTATCCGATGAATTTATGAGTTTGAATGAAGTGTTTTCTGTACAAAATTACCCTCAATTTGGTTTTCATTTGGGACCGGTATCCAATTTCAGGCTAGGAGAAAATTTAGAGCTTCGTGCGCTTTTTAATTTATCGTTCGGACAGCGAGATATGGAATATTTAACTGTCAAAGATCCTACAGCTACTGCTTTTGAGTATGATTTGGTGTTGATGAAAATTGCTTCTACTTACATGGAATTTCCTGTTTTATTAAAATATCGATCCACACGTTTGGGAAATTATCGCCCATTTGTGCTGGTAGGAATAAACCCAAAATTCGATTTGGCTGCCCGAAAAGAAATCAAAGAAGAAGAAAAACCGAAAATTAAATTAAATCCTTTTGATTTGACTTATGAATTGGGCTTTGGAATTGATTTTTATTTCGATTTTTTCAAACTAACCACCGAACTCAAATATAATCATGGAACACGTAATTTAATCAATCCTGATGGAACGCAATATGCAGCAGCTATTGATCGGATGTATTCTAAAATGATTTTATTTTCCATACATTTAGAGTAATTTATTCTAAATTTGTGAAATCATAGTATTTTCAAAATAGAAAAATAAGCTTAATAAAAAAATAAGTAAATGATAAAAGAATTAAACCTAACGCTTACACCCAAACAAGCGGCAATAGAAGAATTATACACCAAAGAAATTGCTGATCGTTTTGATTTGGATGTAAAAGAAATCACTTCGGTACAAATTTTACGGCGTTCGGTAGATGCACGATCGACAAAAGTAAAAATTAATTTGTCGGTAAGAGTTGCTATTAACCAAGTAAAATTAGAAGAAGAAGAAATTGTATTGTCCTATCCAAATGTGGAAAAGGGGCAAGCAGTAATTGTTGTAGGAGCAGGACCTGCGGGCTTATTCGCAGCTTTACGACTTATTGAGCAGGGCTTAAAGCCAATCGTTTTGGAACGAGGAAAATCGGTGAGTGAACGGAAAATTGACGTAGCAAATATCAATCGTAACGAAGGACTGGATGCCGATTCCAATTACAGTTTTGGCGAAGGGGGCGCAGGAACTTTCTCTGATGGAAAGCTGTACACTCGTTCAAAAAAGAAGGGAAATGTAAAAAATATCATAAAAATATTGCGCTATCATGGTGCTTCTGAGGATATTATGATTGATGCACATCCGCATATTGGTACTAATAAATTGCCTGGAATTATTATTAAAATACGTGAAACCATCATCAAAGCTGGTGGCGAAGTACATTTTCATACTAAAATGAACGATTTGCTTGTAGAAAATAATAAAATACAGGGTGTTGTTCTCGAAAATGGAGAAAAATTTAAAAGCAAAGCTGTGGTACTAGCCACAGGACATTCTGCACGAGACGTGTATCGGATGTTGCACAAAAAAGACATTTTACTAGAAGCAAAAGGCTTTGCTGTTGGCGTTCGGGTAGAACATCCACAACGCATAATAGATTCTATCCAATATAGCTGTACTATTCGCAGCGAATATTTACCTGCTGCTTCGTATAATTTGGTGAAGCAAATTGATGGGAGAGGCGTATATTCGTTTTGCATGTGTCCTGGTGGTTTTATTGTGCCCGCAGCCACGTCAGCAAATGAAATTGTTGTCAATGGCATGTCGCCATCCACTCGAAATTCTCCGTTTGCTAATTCAGGAATGGTCGTCGAAGTAAAAGACGAGGATTTGGCTGATTATAAGGAACATGGAGTATTAGCTGGTATCGAATTTCAACAAAATATAGAGAAAATAGCTTTCATGAACGGAGGTGGTGGACAAATTGCTCCAGCACAGCGACTTCATGATTTTGTAAATGGAAAATTATCTCAATCTTTACCCGAAACATCGTATAATCCAGGTATAATATCTTCTCCTATTCACTTTTGGTTGCCCGAAAGTATTGGTAAACGTTTACAGAAGGGCTTTAAATTATTCGGTAAAAAAATGAAAGGTTACTTAACTAATGAGGCCATTGTATTGGGTGTAGAATCACGCACATCGTCGCCCATTCGTATTCTTCGAGACAAAGAAACATTACAACATTTACAAATAGAGGGACTTTTTCCTTGCGGTGAGGGTGCTGGCTATGCTGGCGGAATAGTGTCGTCGGCTGTTGATGGTGAGCGTGTTGCCGAAAAAGTGGCTGAATTTATACATTAATAAAAAAAACAAAAAGGGACTATCAATTTATCTCATTAATAATCAGATAATTAAAATAAATACTTCGGTTTTAATAATAAAAAAAGGACTTTTATGTCCTTTTTTTTATTTAGATACATTCTAAATACAGTATTTTTTTGTACATTTGAAAATCGAAACAAGTTAGATTTCTTACCTATTTTAATGTTTCGCTTGCATTTAGTTAAGTTAATTTTAATCAATTAATTACATGAATATCAAAAATAGCACAATTACTTAAATCTCTGATGAACGCCTGAGGAGAATTAATTGTATATTTTTTTTCAATAAATTATTGATTACAACAGTTTTGCACAAGCTGTAATTACCATTAAATAGGTCGAAGTAAATTTTCAAAATAATAGAAGAATATGTATAAAAAAGAAATACTCTCTGATTATAAATTAGCAAATTTAAGTAGAGAAATAAGCATCGTTGGACGTAAAGAAGTATTAACAGGAA
>JAOZTL010000026.1 GCA_029942205.1 Bacteroidales bacterium
TGTTCCTAAGTAGAAAGAATTTTTGTTAATAGCAATGCTTTTCAGCCTAAAATATACTGTTTTACTTTAACGAAAATCTGTTGTCTAGTAAATCTCAAAAAAGAGATGAATTATGAATAATCAATTTAAAACTAACTTCGTAAAGTAGAAGTAAGCAACATTAAAAAGATAGAAGACCTCAAACAAAAATAATTAACTTAATCGAAAGAATATGAAAACAAGTACAATTTTACTTTCTTTAGTCTTGGTTTTTCAGATTTTCACCGCTTGCGTATCCGATGAAGTAGGCGATTTGAAACAAGAAAACGAAGATTTAAAGGAAAGATTAAAAGGCTATCGGGAAGATAATCAACAGAAATCAGAGTCTATTGTCGCATTTGATAACAGTATAGAGAAATTTGGCAATATACAGGACAGTATTCAGTTGCGTGAGTTTTTGGTAGATTCGCTTCAAACAGAAATTAGACGAAAAGGAAGAGCATCACGTTCGGATAATGAAATTTTGAATAAGCTTTTGGATGAAATAAATAGTTTTTTGAAAGAAAATACAGAACTAGCCATAGGCTTAGATACAACTGCGTTTGTTAATGCTAATTCCGAGAAAATAGTGAAATTATTGTTGCAATCGGTTGCTGATAAACAACAGCAAATAAACAGCATGAAAGAAGAATTGGCAATTTTGGATAAAGAAGTCAAAGGGCTGAGAGTAAAAAATGCACATTTGTTACGAAGCAGTATTGAATTAGCAGAGGCGAATATAAAATTAAACAAATCTGCCCGAAAATTAGCGATAGAAACCATTAGCTACAGTTTTCCTATCAACATGTTCAATCAAGTAATAAAAGCCAAAAAAATAGATAATTTTGAGGCATGTTACACCGTTCAAGAAAATAAATTTGCAGGTGCGGGTAAAAAAACATTATATGTACGAATTATAATGCCTAATGATCAATTATTGGATGCAACTAAAGAGAAATTGTTTACCTATAATGGTTCGCAGATAGGCTACAGTATGAAACAAGAAATTGACTATAATAATGAAGCATTAAAATCGTGTTTGAAGTGGAATAAAAGCACTGTCCCACTTGTAGCTGGGCGATATTTTGCTGAATATTTTTTAGATGGACAACAAGTAGGTAGCCGTGGCTTTTATTTAGAACACTAGATAGAAGACTTTAAAATTGAAGACCTACTGGTTCAGGCTCTAAGACTTGTATTCCACATTGGTCGGAGCAGTTGGTGAGTAATTCATCTATCGATTGTTGAAAAATGGGATGCAAAAATTGATTAGCAATCTCTGCTAAAGGTTCAAGAACAAATCGACGATTGTGCATCTCTGGGTGTGGAATCATTAATTCAGAATGATTAAATATCATTTTACCATAGAATATAATATCGATGTCGATGGTGCGAGAGCAGTATTGTTTTTGCTTACTTCGGGCATGTATGCGTGTTTTTTGTTTCCGACCAAGTTTTTTTTCAATAGACTGTGTCGTAAATAGAAGATCTTGTGGTTTTATATCACTATCAATACAAATAATTTGATTGATAAAAGGATTGTCAGATTCAAAGCCCCACGGTTCGGATTCGTAATAGCTCGATGTTTTGGTGATAGTACCTATTCGTTTTTCGATTAAATTTTGAGCATTTTCGAGTATTTCTACTCGATTACCAAGATTACTGCCTAAGGATAGGTATATTTGAGCCATTAGAATGAATTGATTGAAACAAGAATGATTATTTTAGGACGCAAAAATAAAAAAAAGCTGCTTGGTTACAAGCAGCTTTTTTGTTTTTTTATTTAAAAAAGAATATTTCAGACTTCGTATCTTTTGATATTTTTTTTTATTTTTTTTATTAAATCAGTAATAATAATTTATTAACACAACAAGATAGATAGTCCAAAATAATAAAACAGACGAAGTCTGCATTTATAAAATTTCTCTTTCTGCGGTTTGATTCATTTTGGCAGCTTCATCCAAAAATAGAGCAGTATTGTCATCAGAAACGGCTTCTACAGCTTCAGTAGCTTCTACGGCTTCAGTACTGTCAGCTTCCGCTTCGGTAGTTATTTCTAGTTCTTCAGCATCTGCTTGTGGATCAACTACGATAGTTTGTGTATTCGAGTTGTTAGAAAACTCGTTTTCAGCAGTTTGTGTACCCACATTTAATGCAATACTAGGAGCAATAACCAATGCAACAACTGACATTAATTTAAGCAAGATGTTAAGAGAAGGACCAGAAGTGTCTTTGAATGGATCACCAACAGTATCACCAACAACAGCAGCTTTGTGAGGTTCAGAACCTTTTCCATACACTACGCCGTCAATTTCTACACCTTCTTCGAGCATTTTCTTGGCATTATCCCAAGCACCACCAGCATTCGATTGGAATATAGCCATAAGTACACCCGTAACAGTAACACCAGCAAGCATTCCACCAAGCATTTCTGGACCACCTAAGTATCCAGTAGCAGTAGGAACGATTATGGCTAATAAACCAGGAACAATCATTTCACGAATAGAAGCTTGTGTGGAAATAGCAACACATTTTTCGTATTCAGGAGTTCCTTCGGCAGCTTTTAGTATTTTTGCTTCTTCGGGAGTAACATCAACAGGCTCACCGTCGTATTTTTTCATAACAACAAGGGCAGCTTTAAGAGGAGCAATTTCAGCAAATTGGCGACGAACTTCTTCAATCATACTACTTGCAGCACGTCCCACAGCACCCATCGACATGGCAGAGAAAACAAACGGAAGCATACCACCAACAAATAATCCAGAAATGATGTATGGATTAGCCAAATCGATAGTCGTTACGTTGGCTTGTTGCATAAATGCAGAGAAAAGAGCTAATGCAGTAAGTGCAGCAGATGCAATGGCAAATCCTTTACCTACGGCAGCAGTAGTGTTACCTACAGCGTCCAATTTGTCTGTACGTTGGCGTACTTCGGCAGGTAATTCGGCCATTTCGGCAATACCACCAGCATTGTCTGCAATAGGACCATAAGCATCAATAGCTAATTGGATACCAGTGTTGGCAAGCATACCTACAGCAGCAATAGCGATTCCGTATAGTCCAGCTACTTCATAAGCACCGATGATACTTGCAGCAATAATTAAAATAGGGAAAGCAGTTGATTTCATACCTACTTCTAAACCACCAATGATAGCAGTAGCAGGACCAGTTAATGTTTTCTCAACGATAGAGTTTACTGGTTTCATTCCAGTAGCAGTATAATATTCAGTAATTTTACCTACGAATAAACCAGCAGCGAGTCCGATTAATGTAGCCCAAAATACGCCTAAACTAGTGTAAGTAGTTTCGATGATTTCTGTTTGACTTTCAGTTACAATAGTCCATGTTTCAGGAAGCATGTAACGGATAATGAAATAAGAAGCTGTAAGCATGATTGCAGCTGAAGCAAATTCACCTGTGTTTAATGCTTTTTGAGGGTCTCCTCCTTCTTTTACTCGAACCAAGAAAGTACCGATGATAGAAGTAATAATACCAACACCAGCAAGCGTTAATGGTAACATAACAGGACCTAAGGTGTATCCTTCGTGAATAGCAGTTGCACCCATAAAACCTGCACCCAATACCATGGTTGCGATGATAGAACCTACGTATGATTCAAATAAGTCGGCACCCATACCTGCTACGTCTCCTACGTTATCACCTACATTATCGGCAATGGTAGCAGGGTTAAGCGGGTGATCTTCTGGGATACCAGCTTCCACTTTACCAACTAAGTCGGCACCTACGTCGGCAGCTTTGGTGTATATACCTCCACCTACACGTGCAAATAAAGCAATAGACGATGCTCCAAGCGAGAATCCAGAGATAACGTTTAGAATCTCTACCATTCCTTGATCAAAACCAAGTGCATCATAAAGCATAAACAAAGAGCTAAGACCTAATACTCCAAGTGCAACTACACCTAATCCCATAACGCTACCACCATTGAAGGCTACTTTAAGAGCCTCGTTTAGTGATGTTCGTGCGGCATTGGTGGTACGAGTATTGGCTTTGGTAGCAATATTCATTCCTAAGAACCCAGCTAATGCTGATAAAATTGCACCTACTACAAAAGATAAGGCAACGAAACTATTCGAGGTAGCATCATAATGACCTTTTACAGCCAATAGTCCTGCAATACCTAAAACAAACCACATCAGTACTTTGTACTCTGCTTTTAAGAAAGCCATTGCACCTTCGGCAATGTAAGTACCTATTTGCGACATGCGTTCTGTACCTTCCGATTGTTTTTTGACCCATGCTGTTTTCCAGATAGTGAAGCCTATTCCTAGTACTCCTGTGGTCATTAGTATATAAATCAGATATTCCATAAAATTAATTTAATTAAAGGTTTAAGTATTTGAATTTAACGATTTTTATTATGATTATTTTTTTAATTATCAATTTGGGAGGCAAAAATATGAATAAATGCTTTAATAACAAACAAGAAGCATTTATTATGCATGAATAATAAATAGGATAAAACGCTGTATGCCTTAATTTGTATCGTTTCTGGGCGATTTATTAATAAAAAATATTTTTAAGCTTTTTTGATATTCTTATTTTTAGTATACATATCAAAAGCTTTCGTTTATTGGTATTTCTATAATGTTGGTATATATCCGAAAGCGCAGCTTTTTGTCTAAAAACTCATTTAGTTCTTTGTCGGTGTGTATTTTCACCGTAACGTATTTCATACCCGTTCCTTTTTTTAGTTTTCTGATGATGGAGCTGATGTCTCTTTTCTCTAGTTTAGCAGGTAAGTAGTCTGTTATATCGTTATTATTTTTATCGGTAATGTATAGTTTTATTTCGAGTTCTTGATTCTCTTCGAGTTCATACTGTTGGATTATGTCGATGCGAATCTTTAGTTTTAGGTCTGTTAAGTAAGGATCTTTTTTTAGCTTTAGCGTGTATTTATCCAGTTCGATGTCCATACAATCACTTAGCACACCAGTAACGGGGTCGTTGCTAGGTAGAATAGAATAGGTATAGTTTAGGTTTGATTTATTGAAATAAATAAAACTAAAAAAGCCAACGATGAGTATGCTCACAATGATTTGTTTGATCTGAAGGCTTCGTTTTATTTCTTTATCCATGGCAGTTAATTCGTTTTCGACCACACGTATGCGGCTGATTAATTGTTGGCTACCTTTGGATGATATTTTGAGAAGATCGATATTGCGTAGAATAATTTTCTTTAATTTGTTATAGTTATTCTTGTCAAAGCGGTTGTGAGGTTTTTTCCAGAAAAAGAGTATAATACCAAAAGTCTGAAAGGCAGCCAACACACGTAGGAAAGCAACAATGCCTTTGAGAGCAGAGGGCTTGTGGATATTGTGAAGGGCATTGAGGTTGTCTTGAATCAAATCAAGCGAATCGTCAAAAGAGATAACGGTGGTAGTGGTTACTTGTTTGATTCGTTCGGTCATCACATGACCGCAATATTCGCACACAAAGCTGTTAGTGGGAAAACTTGCACCACAAATTGGACACTTAGACATAGGTTGTTTGTTTTAAGGTTTTCGACCTTTTTTGATGTTGCTTACACATTATATTAAAACGAGTAATGTATTTATTCATCATTGTATGGTAAAACTTTGGCAACGTTCGCATTTGCCTATTCATCAAATAGTACGAAGTGCTAGAAGCTATTTTTGTAGGCAGTAAGCCAGTTTTGATCGCTGAGAAGATGTAGAAGTTTGAATGCATTTTCGCCATAGCAAAAGTCGCTCATGCGTTTGATACCAAATTCGCAAAGAATCTCCTGTTGCGAGGGTGAAGGAATAAACGAAATAGAATCGTTGGTAGACCATCCGCCTTCGTTTTTATAAACAATATTGCCAATACTATCACGACCTGCAGTGAAGAGGTATTCTTGGTAGCGCAGTTTCCATAAATCGTTAAGAACCGAAGGATTTACTTGATTTTTTTCCAGCAGATTGACTTTGTATGGGTTGGCAATGGAATGGCTTTCGCCTTGAATTTGTCTTAGAAATTGATCTTGGGATAATTGCTTGACTTTACGTTTGCCGTTATTATCAAATTGGATAATAACAAAATGAGTAAGCCCACCTGCTGCGCTTGGTATTAGATTGAATCCAAAATAATATTGGTTGCTTTCGTCTTCTTCGCCAAATGCAATGGCTTGCGAAAAACTGAGAGATGGAAGAAAGAAAAGAAATACGATGATGAGACGAAAATATTTCATTTTGTTTAATTTTTAGAATGTGAGTATTGTCTAATAGAGAATTTTCTTATGAAAAAAAGAACATTCGTTCTTAATTATTTTACGAAAAAAAACGATGTATTGTTTCATAATTAATCAAAAAAATAGATAAATCGCTAATAATCAATTAAAATTAACTTCGTAAAGTAGTATTAAGAACTCTTAATTATTCTTCTCCAGCAGGAAAAGTCAGAGGATGACTAAGTTAAGTAGTAGTATTAATTACAATGTTGTTAAAAAAATCATCCTCAGACTATCAATTGTTCTTTATTTTAGCTAAATTAATCTTGTAAAATCTGAGCATCAACAACGGCAATGGTTGCCATATCAACAATTTCACGAACAGAACTTGACAACTGAAGTACATGTATCGGTTTTTTTAAACCCATAACAATAGGACCTATTGCCTCCGAAGAGCCGATTTCCTGCATAACCTTATAAGTAATATTTCCAGAACTTAAATTCGGGAAAATCAATGTGTTAACATCTTTATCACCTAATTTTGAAAAAGGATACCTTTCAATACGTAATTCTTTATTTAGAGCAAAATTAGCTTGCATTTCTCCGTCAATTAAAACATCGCTGTGATTTTTATGAAGTAAAGTAATTGCTTTCTTTGCATTTTCTGATGTTTTTCCACTTGCCGAACCAAAGTTTGAATAAGATAGCATTGCCATAACAGGCTTTATGCCAAACTCTTCAACTTTTTCTTTTGTGAGTAACGAAATATCAATCAAATCTTCGGCAGAAGGTTCTATATTAATGGTGGTATCTGCCAAAAAGTAAGGTCCTTTTTTAGTACGTAACATATACATACCTGCAATTTTGTTTACATCTTCACGCTTACCTACAATTTGAAGTGCAGGACGAATTGTATCTGCATAAGGTGAAGTTACACCTGAAATCATTGCATCTGCATCGTCAAGTTCAACCATTGCAACTCCAAAATAATTTTTATCAAACATCAACCGTTCTGCTTTGGCTATTGTTATTCCGTTACGAGCACGTTTTTTGAAAAATAATTTGGCATATTTAGTTCGTTGTTCTTTATTTATATCATCGGTATTGTCAATAATTTCAATATCCGAAATATCAATTTTATTTTTTTTCGCAAGTTTATTAATCTGTTTCTTTGTACCAACTAAAATGGGGAACGCAATAGCTTCGTCTTTAATAATTCGAGCAGCCTGTATCACATTTATATTATTTGCATCGCTGAATACAACTTTTTTAGGATTAGCTTTTGCTTTAATAGTCATATTACGCATAACGGCGTGATCAATGCCCATACGTTCAAGTAGTTCTTGTTTGTAAGCGTCCCAGTCGGTGATATGTTTACGTGCAACACCTGAATCCATTGCAGCTTTTGCAATAGCTGGTGGTACATGTTCTATTAGTCTAGGATCTAGCGGGATGGGTACAATATATTTGCGTCCAAACGACATATCGTTATTGTTATATGCTTTTTTTACAATATCTGGAACTGGTTTTTTTGCTAAATTAGCAATTGCATATACGGCTGCCATTTTCATTTCTTCATTTATAGCTGTTGCCCTAACATCGAGTGCGCCTCTGAATATATACGGAAATCCTAATACATTATTTATTTGATTTGGGTAATCAGAACGTCCAGTAGCAAAAATTAAATCGCTCCGAGTTGCCATTGCTTCTTCATAAGAAATTTCGGGAGTTGGATTAGCCATTGCAAAAACAATTGGGTCTTTTGCCATTGTTTTTAACATCTCGGATTTTAAAACTCCGCCAGCAGATAATCCTAAAAAAACATCGACTCCTTTAATTCCTTCAGTCATTGTTATATCTTTATCGGTAGCAAATTCTTTGTTCACAACCGACAAATCGGTTCGGTTTTTAGTTAAAATACCGTTAATATCAGCCATTAAAATATTTTTCGGATTAACACCGAGTTGAATGTACATACGAGTGCAGGCACAAGCCGCAGCTCCTGCTCCGCTGACAAACAATTTTATGTTTTTAATGTTTTTTTCAACAATTTCCAATGCATTTATTAAACCTGCTCCCGAAATTATTGCAGTACCGTGTTGGTCATCATGCATTACAGGAATGTCAAGCGCTTCTTTTAGTTTATTTTCAATTTCAAAACATTCTGGTGCTTTGATGTCTTCTAAATTTATACCTCCGAAAGTGGGCGAAATAGCTTTGACGGTTTTTACAAAATCATCAATATTTAGTAGATCAACTTCAATATCGAAAACATCAATATCTGCAAAAATTTTAAATAATAAACCTTTACCTTCCATTACTGGTTTTCCGGCAATAGCTCCAATATTTCCAAGTCCTAAAACTGCTGTTCCATTTGAAATTACGCCAACTAAATTTCCTTTTGCCGTGTATTTATATGCATCATCGGCGTTTTTTTCAATTTCCAAACAAGGGTCGGCAACGCCAGGGGTATAAGCCAGAGATAAATCCCGTTGTGTACGATAATGTTTTGTGGGAACTACTTGGATTTTTCCAGGTCTTCCCTTTGCGTGATAATTCAACGCATCTTGTTTTGTTAATTTTGCCATTTTTTTTAATTTTGATAACTAAAGTTTTTGTTTTCGTTGCTATTTAACAATCAGTTATTTTACTACATTAAAAGCTTGCATATTTCAATACAATTATCTATATTTGAGATAGTTAAAAATAATTACAACTAAAAATAAAAACATACAACACAACAAAAATACATAAAAAATAGAACAAATTGAAAAAATATTAAAAAAGAAGGATGTATTTCATAAAATATAATTCATACGAAGTCTGGACTTGAGAATATGTGTCGAAAAAAACAGTTATACCAAATTAATATCAAAATATCCTAAATAAATTCAAAATATTTTTTTGTTTTACAATCTTCAAATTTTCAGCATAGCCGTAGCTACGGTTAAAATTTTAAGTACAGTAAAACGGAAAAAGATAACGGATTTATCGGGTGTTTTGGTGTTGAATTGGTATTAAACTAGTTTTTAAACATATTGGAACTTGAGAAGAATTGTTACTTTTGTAAGATTAAGTAAGGTTTTCGACCTTTTTGATGTTGCTTATGCAATTCTGTAAATTTATATTATTTAATGAAATACAGAATTATCAATAGGAGGCTAATTTTGTCTACCTACTTAGATTGACAAAAATAATCATTTATTTATTTTCGGTAAATTATTGATTACAGTAGTTTTGCACAAGAGCGTGAATCATATCGAATAGGTTTTCGAGCTTAGGCACATAAAATAAACACAAAAAACAATTATGGCAAAAATCACAAAAGAAGATGCTTTAAAGTATCACATGGGAACTCGCCCAGGAAAAATCGAGGTAATTCCCACCAAACCGTACAGTACACAGTTAGATTTATCGTTGGCATACTCGCCAGGCGTGGCTGAACCTTGTTTGGAAATAGACAAAAATCCAGATGATGTGTATAAGTACACAGCAAAAGGTAATTTAGTTGCCGTTATCTCTAACGGAACAGCTATTTTAGGAATCGGAAACTTGGGTGCAGAAGCAAGCAAGCCTGTAATGGAAGGCAAAGGCTTATTGTTTAAGATTTTTGCTGATGTAGATGTGTTTGATATTGAAATGAATACAAACGACATTGATAAGTTTGTAGAAACAGTAAAGGAAATTGCACCAACATTTGGCGGGATTAATTTGGAAGACATCAAAGCACCACAATGCTTTGAGATAGAAAGACGCTTGAAAGAAGAGTTGGATATTCCCGTAATGCATGATGACCAGCATGGTACGGCTATTATTTCGGCGGCAGGTGTGGTGAATGCACTTGAACTGGCAAATAAAAAGCTTGAAGATATACAGTTGGTTGTTAATGGCGCAGGAGCATCAGCTATGGCATGTTCCAAGTTATTGATTTCGCTAGGAGTGAAGCCTGAAAACGTGGTGATGCTCGATAGCAAAGGTGTGATTCATGACGATCGTGATGATTTGAATGAGTATAAAAAAGAGTTTAAGACGAGCAAAAATGTACATACTTTGGAAGAAGCTTTTGTGGATGCTGACGTGTTTTTAGGTCTTTCGGTAGGTGGAGTGGTGTCGAAAGACATGGTACGCTCGATGGCGGAGAGCCCAATCGTGTTTGCGATGGCTAATCCTGATCCAGAAATTTCATATCCAGATGCAAAGGATGCTCGTCCAGAGGTCATTATGGCTACTGGTCGTTCCGATTATCCTAACCAAGTGAACAACGTACTTGGATTCCCATTTATTTTTAGAGGTGCACTAGACGTTAGAGCGACAGGCATCAATGAAGCGATGAAGAAAGCAGCCGTATATGCGATAGCATCATTGGCAAAAGAAGACGTACCCGAGGCTGTAAATCAAGCATACAACAAAACCAATTTACAATTTGGTAACGAATATATTATTCCAAAGCCACTAGATCATCGCTTGATAACTATTGTAGCTCCAGCTGTAGCCAAAGCTGCTATGAACTCAGGTATTGCTAAAAAACCGATTACTGACTGGGATGCTTACCGTGAGGAATTGAGCAACCGTTTGGGTCTGGGTAATAAATTGATACAAGCAATCAACGACAAAGCAAAAGCCAATCCGAAACGTATTGTATTTGCCGAAGCTACCAACTTCAAAGTATTGAAAGCAGCACAGATTTCGTTAAATGAAGGCATCGCTATTCCTATCTTGTTGGGTAATGTAGAAGCTATTCGTGCAATTATTGCCGATAATAATTTGGGATTAGAAGACGTAACGATCATCGATCCACGCAGCAACGAAGAAAAAGAGCGTAGAACAACTTATGCTAAAATGCTTTGGGAAAGACGTAGCCGCAAAGGATTAACTTACGACGAGGCTTACGAGAAGATGTACAACCGTAACTACTTTGGTATCTCTATGGTAGAAAATGGTGATGCAGATGGATTTATTTCGGGTACAGCAGCCAAATATGCCGACATCATTACACCAGCAATTCAAGTAGTGGGAACACGTGAAGACTCTAACCACGTGGCAGGTATGTACGTGATGATGAACAAGAAAGATTCGTACTTCTTTGCAGATACGACGATCAATCGTCAGCCATCGTCAGAAACATTGGTAGATACGACCTTGCTTACCGACAAAGCTGTACGCAAATTCAACGTAGAGCCAACGATAGCAATGGTGTCTTATTCCAACTTTGGTACACAACGCAACGGAAGCCCACAACGTGCTCATGAGGCAGTGAAAATATTGCACGAAAAACATCCAGAGATAATGGTGGATGGCGAAATGCAAGCCAACTTTGCGTTTAACAAAAACTTGCGAATGAAAAAATTCCCATTCAGCAAACTAGGCGACCGAAAGGTAAATACTATCATTTTCCCTAATTTGAGTTCGGGAAATATTGCTTACAAAATGATGCAAGAAATTGGTGGTTCGGAAGTAATTGGTCCAATATTGATGGGAATCAATAAGCCAATACATGTATTGCAGATGGAAAGTTCTATCCGTGAGATCGTTTACATGGCTACTATCGCAGTAGTGGATGCACAATGTATCGAAACGAATAATTGCTAAGGTCTTCGACCTGTTGATGTGGCTTACGCACCTGTGCAAAGCTAACATGTAGAATAATAAAAACTAAAAGCCTAGCAAATCTGCTAGGCTTTTTTTTATTTTTTAATCCAAACGAGCCCAAAGTCAGCCGAAGTCATAGTTAATGAGCACAGATCTCACCATTAGAAGAACTCATTGAAGAACTGAACGTTGTATTGTTTCAGTATGGTATGGAGGTAAAAACGTAATAGTTTTCTAGCCTGCTGTAAACGAGAACAAAAGTATGAAGGGTGTAAAGAGCTTTTATGCCGATATACAACGAACCGCCGTAGTACATGCTGAAAGTGAGAGGTGTACTGGGGGGATTTTCCGTCAGCCATCTACTCGATTAAAGCAATCTATTCATTATTAAAATCAAATCCATATTTTTCTTTAATCTGTTTCTTAATCTCAATTGCAGACGGTAATTTACCTTTAAATTTATCAGGTAATTCTCGTGTTAATTGATATTCTGCAACTCCTATCGGTTTCTTGAAATCTTTCAAAGAGAATTCTACTTCAAAATTGTCTTTTTCAGCACAGAGGATTATTCCTATTGGTGGATTTTCATCTTCCATTCTGACTTGTTGGTCAAGTAGATTTAGATATAAATTCAATTTGCTTGCATATTCCGCTTTATATTCTCCTGCTTTTAATTCAATGGCTACAAGACATTTTAATCCCCTGTGAAAAAATAATAAATCAATGAAATAATCCTTTGTATTTCCTTTTAATTTGTATTGGTTTCCGATAAATGTAAATCCGTAGCCTAATTCCATTAGTAACTTTTTCACATTGATTACCATCAATCTTTCTAACTCTCGTTCTTTAATTGGTTGTTTCACACCCAATAATTCGAGATTATAAACACTTTTCATCGCATTATCAGCCTGTTCTGAAAGATGTTCAGGTAATGTTTTTTTAAAATTGTGTTGTTTAGGATTTTCAAGATGATATTCGTAAGCGTTTGCTTTTATTTGGTTTAATAATACATTCCTGCTCCACGCAAAACCTATTGTTGATTTTAGGTAATATTCTCTTGATTTATAATCTTTTGATGGCGTATAAAAGTAGTGACTTTTTAAAAAAATAGCTCAAAATTTCATACATTTGTGTTTGAGATACATAAATAAAAAAA
>JAOZTL010000027.1 GCA_029942205.1 Bacteroidales bacterium
GTACCTGAGAAAAATATCACGTTACTAATCAATGCCACTTTGGGACAAATGAAACAAGGATTAAGCAAACTGTCTAATTTGGCCGAAACACAAAACGGAAATGCCGAACTTGTTTTTTATTATGCAGGACACGGATTACCACACGAAACAACGCATGAGCCTTACTTGATTCCTGTTGATATTTCGGGCATGAGTATTGAATCTGGTATGAAAATGTCAGATGTATATGGATCATTAACAAAGTTTGAAAGCCAGAAAATTACTGTTTTCTTAGATGCATGCTTTAGTGGAGGTGCTCGTAATCAAGGCTTAGTGGCTTTACGAACCATAAAAGTAAAACCAAAAAAGAGTAAAATGAAAGGCAATTTGGTCGTTTTCTCTGCCAGTTCGGGTGATGAAACATCTGCACCTTATTCGAAAATGCAACACGGCTTATTTACTTATTTCTTATTGAAAAAAATACAGGAAACCAAAGGCGATATTACTTATCGTGAGCTTGCCGATTATTTAGAAAAAACGATTACTTTGGAGTCTGTTTTGATTAATAATAAAAAACAAACGCCACAAACCAACGGTAGTACACAAGTGCAAGATTTATGGGAAACTTGGAAATTCTAAGGTTTTTGATCTTTTTTGATGTTGCTTACGTATTTATATAAAATCTTTATAATGAGTAGTCTATTGTAAAATAATATCAAATAAGTAGAAGGATTTATTGCGATTAAAAAACAATAATATCAAATTTATTTTATACTATAAATAAAACAAAAAGTTAGAACAATACTTTATGAGTCAATTAAGTCATATTGATACGGATGGGAAAGCAAAAATGGTAGATGTAGCAGCCAAAGCCATCCAAAAACGAACGGCCAAAGCCACAGGGCACATCCGATTAAGCGAACAAACTCGCTTGTTGATTAAAGAAAATAACATGAAAAAAGGCGATGTGCTGACGATTGCCGAAATTGCTGGCATACAAGGAGCTAAACGCACTAGCGATTTAATTCCTCTTTGTCATCCATTGCAAATAACGAAGGTGGCAGTGAAAGCTACTTTGGACGAGGAAGGTGTGCAGGTACATTGCGAAACTCGATGTATTGGGCAAACGGGTATCGAGATGGAAGCTCTTACGGGAGTGAACATTGCATTATTGACAATTTACGACATGTGTAAGGCGGTAGACAAAAGCATGGAAATACATTCGGTGAAATTGCTTAGTAAAACGAAAGAAGACTTGGAGTAATGTTTTCTATCTGTTTGTAGGTATTTATCAATTTTTATATCCCTTATTAAAGTCGATCCCTTTGCTGTTTTTTGAGAATTGTCGTATTAATGTGTAATTCAAATTGTATGAAATGATTATAGAAAGTGTGTTGTGCTCTATTCTGGCTGCTTCAGATGTTACGTATGCATGCTTGAAGGGAAAGTTTTTTATGAGATGCATGCCCAATACGCAAAGCCATGTTGCGGCATGACTCTATGATTTGTTGATTAATTATTCTTTCAAAAAAATAGAATAGATGAAAAAAGTTTGAAATAAGTAATTTCAGCAGCAAATGTTTTGTTTTTCAAAGAAAAAGATTTACCTTTGCGGAGATTTTAATACCAACATAATAAAATTATTAAAGGGGGCATGCGTCCCCTATTTTATTAAATTAATATGATAGAAAAAAATCTTATTCAAGATTTAGTACAGCACAAAATCCAAGACACCGACTTTTACTTAGTCGATTTGAAAATAAGTAGTACCAACGTTATTCAAATACTAATAGAGAACAATGCAGGAGTCAGTTTGCAGGACTGTATTGGATTAAGTAAACATATCGAAAGCCTTTTAGACAGAGAAACAGAAGATTTTGAACTCACCGTGGCTTCCGCAGGCATTAGTGAACCATTCAAAGTATTAAACCAATATCACAAGCATATAAATAAGGAAGTAGAAGTATTGACTTTAGAAGGAAAAAAAGAAAAAGGAACATTGATTCAAGTAACCGACCAGTTCTTTGAATTAGAACAACGCAAGAAAGTGAAAATGGAAGGAAAAAAAAAGAAAAAAGAAATAATAGAGCACAATAAATTCGAATATGAACAAGTAAAATCAACTAAATTGATTATTACTTTTTAAAGTACAGAGCAATGAAAGCATATGAGAATCTAAATTTGATAGAAACATTTTCGGAATTTAAAGAACTGAAAAATATTGATAGAGCCACCATGATGAGTGTGCTAGAAGATATTTTTAGAAGCATGCTGATTAAAAAGTATGAAACAGACGAGAATTTTGATGTCATTATCAATATAGACAAAGGTGATTTTGAAATATGGCGTAACCGTGTCGTAGTAGCAAACGAAGATCTAATGGATTTGAACAAAGAAATTAGCTTGACCAATGCACAAAAAATAGACAGCGATTACGAAGTAGGTGAAGAAGTAACCGACGAAGTCAAATTAAAAGATATTGGAAGACGTACTATTTTGGCTTTACGTCAGAATTTAACTTCTCGCATATTAGAATTAGAGAAAGATAGCTTATACAATAAATATAAAGAACGTGTTGGCGAAATCGTAACCGCCGACGTGTATCAAATATGGAAAAAAGAGGCATTACTAATCGATGATGAAGGTAATGAACTTCTTTTGCCCAAAACGGAACAAATACCCTCGGATCGTTTACGCAAAGGTGAAGCCATAAAAGCAGTTGTCGCTCGTGTTGAAATGCGAAACAATACACCATTAATCATTCTGTCTCGCATATCACCTGTATTTCTCGAACGATTATTTGAACTAGAAGTACCTGAAATATACGATGGATTGATTACCATTAAAAAAATAGCACGCTCGGCTGGCGAACGCGCCAAAGTGGTCGTAGAATCTTATGATGATCGTATTGATCCTGTAGGAGCATGTGTTGGAATGAAAGGTGCTAGAATACACGGCATTGTTCGTGAATTGAAAAACGAAAATATTGACGTAATTAATTACACCAGTAATATTCAATTATTGATAACCAGAGCTTTGAGCCCTGCTAAAATTACTAGTGTCAAGATTACGGAAGAAGACAAACGTGCCGAAGTGTTTTTGGATGCCGATGAGGTGTCAAAAGCAATTGGTAGAGGTGGATTAAATATTCGCTTAGCAAGTGAATTGACGAATTATGAAATTGACGTGTTCCGCAATACGGATGAAGTAGAGGAAGACGAAGATGTGGATATTGAAGAATTTGAGGATGAAATTGATGCTTGGGTTATCGAAGCTCTCAAAGGAATAGGATGCGATACTGCGAAAAGTGTTTTGACACTTTCTCGGGAAGAACTAATTACTCGGACGGATTTGGAAGAAGAAACCGTTGATGAAATAATTTCAATATTAAAATCAGAATTTGAAGATTAATACAAATTTTATAATATTTCCAGGTTTATATATTTTTTAACATTTATCGGGTTAGGTAACAAAACTCTAAGGTCTGAATATGGCAGTAAATAAAGCAAAACGACTGAGCAAAGTGGCAAGTGAATTCAATGTAGGGATTTCTACTATTGTTGAATATTTGAATAAAAAAGGATTTGAGTTAAACTCGAACCCTAATACAAAAGTGTCGCCAGATTGCTATGCGCTTTTGACAAAAGAATACAGCTCTGACATTAACGCAAAACGTGAATCAGAAGAAATTAGTCTTCGTAAATTGAAAGACAAAAAAGAATCTGTAAAGATCACGGACGAAGTGGAAGAAAGAAAATCGACTAAAAAACCAGAGATACAGGAAGAAACTGTTATTATTCAAAATGTATCATCTATTGAAAAAGACGATAAACCGAAACAAAAGGAAATAAAAGAACCTATTGTTGAAGATAAAAAAGAAACTCCGAAAAAAACAGAGCCTGCCAAAGAAGAGCCAATAAAGAAAGCTGAAAGCAAGAAACTTGAACCCGAAAAAAAGGAAGAGATAAAAAAGGAAATAAAGAAAAAAGAAGTTGTAAAAGAACCTGTGAGTAAAACTCCAGTAGAACCTACAATTGAGAAAAAGAAAGAAACGGTAAAAAAGAAAGAACCGATAAAAAAGGAAAAACCGAAAACGGAAGAAACGGCTGTAAAACAAATGGAAAAAACAAAACCGAAAGTGGAGAAGAAAGAAACTTCTAAAGAAACTGTAAAAAAAGAAAGCAAGCCTGTCGAAGAAAAAAAGACAGAGAAAAAAGTAGCAAAAGAAAATAAAAAAGAAACGTCTGAAAAACAAACAGACGATTCTGATATAAAAGTGATTGGTAAGATTGATCTGAACTCGATTAATGAAAAAACCAGACCAGAGAAAAAAACAAAGAAACAAAAACAAGAACATCGCAAAGAACTGAAAAAAGCTAGTAAAGAAATACAAAATCAATTGCACACAAAAGGAGACGATAAACAACAAAAGCAGCAAGAAGAGTCGGTAACTAAAGTAAAAACGGTTTCTAAAGATAAAGAAGAACTGTTTCAGACTAATGTGAAGAAACTTACTGGTCCTACGGTTGTTGGTAAAATAGAATTACCTACGGCTAACGAAAAGAAAAAACCTGTAGCTTCGTCTAACGAAAAACGAAATAGGAATAAAAAGAAAAGACGCAAACGTATTGTTAAAGATCCAGCCAGTACTAATAATACTAAAACAACGGATAACAAAACGACTAAAAAACCTGCTGTTGGAAATAAAAGACCAGGACAATCAAATACTCGGAGACCTTACAATAAAAATCAAAGACGACCAGTAAAAAGGATTGTTAAAAAAGAGGTTACTGAAGAAGACGTACAAAAGCAAATAAAAGAAACGCTTGCTCGATTAACATCTAAAGGAAGAAACAAAGGAGCTAAGTATCGTAAAGATAAGCGTGAGGAAGTAAATAAAAAACAACAACAAGAAGACGAACGCCAATTACGCGAAAAGAATGTATTGAAAGTAACCGAATATGTTTCGGTACAAGAATTAGCGACGATGATGAATGTATCTGCGACTGAAGTTATTTCTACCTGTATGAATTTAGGTTTGTTCGTTTCGATCAATCAACGATTAGATGCAGAAACACTTTCGATCGTGTCTGAAGAATTTGGCTATGAAATAGAATTTACAAGCCTCGAAATTGATGGAGTAGAGGAAGAAGTAGAAGACAAAGAGGAAGATTTGGTGGCTCGTGCGCCTATCGTTACGGTTATGGGACACGTTGATCATGGAAAAACATCGTTGCTGGATTATATCCGAAATGCAAACGTAATTGCTGGTGAAGCTGGTGGAATTACGCAGCACATTGGAGCTTACAGTGTTGTTTTGAAGAATGGCAAGAAAATGACTTTCTTGGATACGCCAGGGCACGAAGCATTTACGGCAATGCGTGCTCGTGGTGCTCAAGTAACGGACATCGCCATTATTGTGGTTGCTGCCGATGATAGCGTGATGCCACAAACGATAGAGGCTATTAACCATGCTCAAGCTGCTGGCGTACCTATTGTGTTTGCAATAAATAAAATTGATAAAGACGGTGCAAATCCAGATAAAATAAAAGAAGAATTGGCAAACATGAATTATTTGGTCGAAGAATGGGGAGGAAAATTCCAATCGAAAGATATTTCGGCAAAACAAGGTTTGCATATCGAAGAATTACTTGAATTAGTAGCTTTGGAAGCAGAAATGCTTGCTTTAAAAGCAAATCCAGATAAAAATGCTGTCGGTTCTGTAATAGAGTCGTCGCTGGACAAAGGGCGTGGTTATATCGCTACCGTTCTTGTTCAAAGCGGAACAATGAAAATTGGAGACGTTGCACTTGCAGGACAGCACATGGGTAAAATCAAAGCCATATTTAATGAACATAATCAACGAATAACCAAAGTTGGACCTTCTGAGCCTGCTCTTATTCTTGGATTAAATGGTGCACCTCAAGCTGGCGATCGATTTAAAATTACCAACACAGAAAAAGAAGCGAAAGAACAAGCAGCTAAGCTTGAACGATTGATGCGTGAACAAGGTATTCGTTCACAAAAACACATTACACTTGATGAAATTGGACGACGAATTGCTATTGGCGATTTCAAAGAATTAAACATTATTATCAAAGGTGATGTGGATGGATCGGTAGAAGCATTATCTGATTCATTGATTAAATTATCGACTGAACAAATTCAGGTGAATATTATACACAAAGGCGTAGGACAGATTGCCGAAGCTGACATAATGCTTGCCACAGCATCCAATGCAATTGTTATTGGTTTCCAAGTGCGTCCGTCGCACGAAGCTCGCCGAATGGCAGAAAAGGAACAAATAGATATCCGTTTATATTCTATCATTTATGCCGCTATCAACGAGATAAAAGATGCGATGGAAGGTATGCTATCGCCAGAAATTAAAGAAGAAATTGTAGCAACTCTTGAAATTAGAGAAACATTTAAAATTACGAAAGTGGGTACAATTGCTGGGTGTATGGTTAAAGACGGAAAAATACATCGAAATACCAAAATACGAATCATTCGTGAGGGAATCGTGGTCTACACTGGTACTTTAGGATCATTGAAACGTTTCAAAGACGACGTGAAGGAAGTTGCTAAAGGCTTTGAATGTGGTTTAAATGTAGATCGCTACAACGACATTAAAGTTGGTGATATTATTGAAGGGTACGAAGAAAAAGAATATCAACGTAAATTATAAGGTCTTCGACCTCTTATAGTTGCTTATGCACTTGTGCGATATTAATTAAATAAGCAATTTATAAACAAGTAAATATCCAATTAATTTTATCACCTACTCCCTTAGGTAATAAAATTAATTGGATTTTTTTTTATACAAGTCATTGATTGTAATAGTTTTGCACAAGTACTGAGGTAACATCAAATAGGGCGAAAATTTTTAGAAGGGATTGGTTTTGTCAATCCCTTTTTTTATTTTTATATTTGAGAAATTTTATTCCTGAATAATGAAAAAAGAAAAAGAGAATCGTTGTGAATGGGCAGGAGACGATTTACTTATGCAAGCTTATCACGATTGCGAGTGGGGAACTCCCTTGCACGACGAGGATTTGCATTTTGAATTTTTACTACTAGAGACCATGCAAGCTGGGCTAAGTTGGAAAACAATTCTGCACAAACGAGAAAACTTCCGTAAAGCTTTCGATGCTTTCGATCCTCGAAAAATAACCCAATACGACGATACAAAACGAAACGAACTACTAAGTGATGCAGGCATTATTCGTAATAAACGAAAAATAGAAGCGGCGATACACAATGCAGGTGTATTTTTGGAAATACAGAAAGAATACGGAACATTCGATGCTTATATTTGGAATTTTACCGATGGAAAAGTGGTAGATAATCCGATTGACGATAGTAGTCAATTGCCCACAAAAACAGAACTATCAGACAACGTGAGTAAAGAAATGAAAAAGAAAGGATTTAAGTTTGTAGGGTCGGTAACGATTTATGCGCATTTACAAGCAATTGGTGTGATTAACGATCACGAGATTAATTGCCAGAGAGGGCGTGAATTGCGATCAGCTTCGGAATAAAGTATTCGATATAAAAAAAAACAGAACAATGAACTGAAATAAACACACAATTATTTATTCATAAAAAAAGTAAAAAGTTATGACACAAAAATGGATGCGCATGTTGTTTTTGTTGGTATTGCTCGGAATTGTTTCTTCGGCACAATCACAAAGCTATCGTAATGCAACGCAACTAAATGCGGCATTGCAACAATTGGCTAAACAAAATAGCAACATGATAGTACACGAATTGAGCAAAACACAGAGCGGAGCAGCTTTGTTGATGCTCGAAATTGGTTCGGAAACAAACTCAAAAACAAAAACCAAACCAGCAATATTTGTACTCGGAAACCCTGATGGAACAACACCTTTGGGAAGTGAAGCGGCAATTATACTTGCTGAAAAAATCAAAACGAATAAAAACGCAAAACGCTTTACTTGGTACATTTTACCCACATTGAGCCCTGATGCATTGAATCGATATTTCGGAAATGCACTTTTTGAAAACCCAGTAAACAGTCGTCCTGTTAATCAGGATATGGATGATGCTACGGATGAAGATGGTCCAGAAGACTTGAACGGTGATGGCATCATTACGCAAATGAGAGTACTCGACCCACAAGGCACATTCCTTATTCACAGTGCGGATGCACGGGTGATGCGTAAAGCTAGCGGCGAAAAAGGAGAGAAGGGAATGTATAAATTATATCCCGAAGGATTGGATAACGATTTGGATGGAAAATATAACGAAGACCCTGCTGGAGGAGTGAATAATGCCATAAATTTCCCCCACTTATTCAAAAGTTTTAAGCCTAGCAGTGGCTTATGGCCTGGAAGCGAAGCGGAAGTCTATGCCGTTATCGAATTTATTTATACTCATCCCGAAATTGCAGCAACCTTTACTTTTGGAAATACCGATTTCTGTTTAGTGCCACCCAAAGGCGGACGCAAAGGATCGGCGAACTTTAGTAAAATAAAAGTTCCGAAGCGTTTGGCTGGAAATTTTGGTTTAGATCCTGCAAGAACTTACACGATGGACGAAATTATCGAACATTTACAACCAATGGTGCCTGCTGGTATGGAACTTACTCCATCCATGATTGCTGGCTTTTTGGGTCTTGGTGCTGCCGTTAATCCACAAAAAGAAGATTTGTCTTTTTATGGCGAATTATCCAAGCAATACAAAGAGTATTTGAAAAATTTGAAAGTCAATACCAAACGATTAGACCCTGCTAGAGCCAAAGAAGGCTCGTTTGAATTATGGTCTTATTATCACTTGGGTGTACCTACTTTTTCGATGAACTTTTTTACTTTAGAAAAAGCTAAAAAAGAAAAAGCAGACAAAGAAGGATTGACCGTAGAACAAATAGAAAAAATGACTCCTGAAGAATTTGAAGCTGCTGGCGAAGAAAAAATCGCTGCTTTTTTGATTGCGAATAATGCTCCAAAACAATACACTGCTGCTCGATTGATTGAAATGGTGAAAGGTGGAAAACTAACTCCCGAGCAATTAGCGGGAATGTTGAAACAAATGCCTAAACCAAAGGATGATAACAAAATCAGCGATAAAGTACAGGCTTTATTGAACTATAGCGACAACGAGCTGGATGGCAAAGGGTATATCAATTGGACTACTTACGACCACCCAACATTGGGAAAAGTCGAAATCGGTGGTGCTACTCCATTTGTTTATAATACACCAAAAGCGGAGTTGATCGATTCGTTGATTACACTTCGTTTGCCTTGGGTATTTACCATAACAGAAAAACTACCTGCTCTGAAAATAGAAAAATACACGACAAAAGCGTTAGGCTCAGGTGTATACGAACTTAATATTTGGGTAACGAATACGGCATATTTGCCTTATCCTACATCAATGGGAGAGCGAAATAAACAGCCAGCTCCTATTATTCTGTTAATCGAAGGTGCTGGAGTCGAAGCAATATCAGGAAAATTGCGTACTCCGATACAAAAGATTGAAGGAAATACGACAATGAAATACAGGTACTTGCTAAAAGCATCGAAGGGCGGAAAAGTGAATGTAACGCTTTCCTCTCCTAGCATTGGGCAATATCAACAGCAAATTAATTTGAAATAATCAAGACCGCATTTCGTACTAGAAAATTGTTTATTGGCTAATCGCAATAAACAAGCATCATTACTAATGAATGAGTAGGAATGGATTAAATTTCAATAACTTACAATATTAAAAAAAAATGAAAAAATCGATATTTATAATAATGTTAGCAATGGTCGTATTTTCGATGCCTATGCTGGCACAAAGCGTAAGTGTACCACTACGCTTCGATAAATACTACAGCTACCAAGAAGTAGTACAAGCTGTTAAGGCTTTGAACAAGGCTTATCCTAGTCTAACCAAAGCGGTTATGTTGGGTAAAAGCGACGAAGGAAGAGAAATTTGGGCGTTAGAAATTAATAATCCCAAAACAGGAAAAGCAGCCGACAAATCGGGAGTGTATGTTGATGCAAATATTCATGGAAACGAGATACAAGCAGGAGAAGTTGCTTTGTATTTTGCCGATTATTTATTGAAAAATTATGGAAAACTGAAGCAAATAACCGAAATTGTGGATAGAAATGCGTATTACATTATCCCTGTGGTAAATGTTGATGGACGGTATCACTTTTTTACCGATGGCAACACGATGCACTCCAACAGGGGGTTACGCTTACCTAAAGATGATGATCGGGATGGTTTGTTTGATGAAGATTTTCCAGATGATTTGGATGGAGACGGTAGTATTTGCGAAATGCGGAAACGTGATCCGAATGGTCAATACAAATTAGATTCTGAAGATCCTAGAATTATGGTGAGGGTCAAGAATGGTGAAAAAGGCGAATGGACGCTTTTAGGCAACGAAGGCTTAGATAATGATGGCGATGGACGAGTAAACGAAGACTCGGAAGGCTATGTAGATCCAAACAGAAACTGGGGCTATGGTTGGGAACCTAATTATGTCCAACGTGGTGCTGGTTATTATCCATTCTCGGGATCAGGAACGAGGGCGGTTGCTAATTATATGAACGAACGACCAAACATTATCGTTGTTTATGCTTTTCATAATTATGGTGGAATGTTTTTACGTGGACCTGGCAACAAAGCCGATGGCCCTTTAAATCCTAGAGATATTAGCGTGTATGATGTACTTGGTGAAAATGCAGAAAAAATTGTTCCTGGATACCGCTACCTTATTTCGTGGAAAGATTTATACTCTACTTATGGCGATTTTACTGGATTTACCTCTAATGTAATAGGTGCTTATAGTTTTGTAGGTGAGCTTTTTATGGGAGCACAAGAAACCTACACCAACGATGACACAAAAGAAACAGAGCCTACTGGTTTTAATAACAAAGGAAGCATAGAACGTAACAGAGAGCGGTTGAAATTTAACGATCACTTAGCTCATGGCTCATTATTCAAAGAATGGACTCCTTACAAGCACCCTGTTTATGGGGATATAGAAATTGGTGGCTGGGTGAAACATAGCTCAAGAATGCCGCATACTTTCATGTTGCCAGATTTGGTGCATCGTAATGCTTCGGCGGTAATTTTTGCAGCCACACAAACGCCCGATATTTCGATGGAAGTATTTGGTGCTGAAAAAATGGGCAACAACTTGTACCGCATCAATGTGCGACTTAAAAATAAAAATGCGATTCCATCGATGATGTTTGCTGCGGCAAAAAATAAACTATACCCAAAAGATATGCTGAAACTTTCGGGTGGTGGTGTGAAAATTATTGCTGGTGGACGCTTACAAGACAAATATACCAAAGCGGCTTCTTACAAAGAGTTCAAACCCGAAGTGCAGTTTTTGACAGTACCTAGTTATGGAATGATCGAGTATACTTTTGTCGTATCGGGCAAAGGAAAACTTACCATTAGCTATGAGTCAAGAAAAGCAAACAACGTAAGCAAACAAATAAGTCTTAGCTCTATTTAGGAATGCAAATTAAATAACATGTAATAGTTAGGCGAAGTTGCGCTATTCTTTAATGACTTGAAAAATCTGCCAAAAGCACCGCTATTAAAGGATTTTTCAAGAAAGTTAAAGGATAAATAAACGAGTATAACTATTACATGTTATTTACTAACTGATATGTTGAATTATAAATATAAAACTCAAATATTTCTTTATCTTGATTATTGCAATGATTTTCTGCGTCTTCAATCGCATCAAATTTTTTGTAAACCTCGCCCCAACCAGTAAAAATATTTTTGCCAACGGTCAATACTTGTCCATATCTTCTATTACAAACCATTACGACATATTCATTGTCTTTTAGGTGAGGTTTTTTTATTGCAAGTTCTTCTTTTGTATAAAAACTATTAATCCAAAATCCTCTAATTCTAAAAACTTGTTCAAAAATACTGGTAAATAGTTTTCTATTAAACTCAGCTTTTTTTAAATGATTTTCAATAATTAAAGAGTTTGATTTGTATATAAAAACACATTCTTTTTTCTTATCGCTTGGGTGTGAAATTATCAGTTCATTTTCATTCCATTTATGACTAATTTCAGGATGCTCATCGAACCAATTTTTCATTTGATTTTCAAATTCATAACCAATATTTATCTTAAATATCTTCATAAGTCAATTGCAATTAAGGGTGTGTTTTCTGCATAATTATATGGTGTAACCCACAGAAACTTCTCAATGATCGGATCCATATTGATAAATCTCTCACTTTTGCATCAGAATAAGTACTTCATATTATTTAATATTACTTATAACTTGTATTAAACTATCACAATCAATGACTTATCGAAAAGTAAATATACAATTAATTTTTCATAGGTGCTTACCTCGCCCTATAATAATAAAACCCCGTCTTTTTGTCCCGTTCCTTGCCATTGTAAAGGTACGGAATTTTGCTGGTATTTACATGCTCATCCAGCAGAACCTCCTCAAAAGGGAGGTATTCCGAATGCTGGTACACCTCGCCCGATAGGTCGGTAACGTAAGCGGTGTTGCCCAAGTGGTCAGAGTCTTCGACTCTTTTGATGTGGCTTGCGCATCATAATAGCTAAAAGGATCGAATATTTTAGAAGGAATAATTCCAACCGATGGAAGGGATTATCGGAAACAAACTAAATTTGAATAAGGCAAGTTGTCCTTCATCGTGCTTATAAAAAAGTAAGTATGGGGTCTTTTGGTTATATGCATTGTATATACCAAATGACAAGTACTAACACCTCGCTTTTTATTCTTTTTGAGTTTCATGCCCAAGTCTAATCGATGATAAGTAGGCATGCGATAATTATTTTTATTGTTATAAATATATTTGGGGTGCTTATATAGAAACACTTATATTTGCCACAAAAATAACTACTTATGAATGAATTTAAAGGCGAGA